>DAICZM010000021.1:7319-11762 GCA_027311145.1 Ktedonobacterales bacterium | reverse complement strand
CTTTGGTGGCACTGGCAGCGTCGGAATTGAAGCACTCAGTCGTGGTGCAGCACACGCGACCTTTCTCGAAATGAACTACAAGGTCTTGCAGCTATTGCGCGAGAACTTGAGTATCACGGGGCTGGCAGACCGCGCCGAGAGTATCCATGGCGACGCTTTCAAATTCTTGCAAAACGCCCAAAAGCCCGCCGGGAACAACATCACACGCCCTGCGGCACGTGTTTATGACATCATCTACGTAGCCCCACCACAATACCAGGAAATGGCGGCACAAGCCCTGCAACTGATTGATAGCTCAACGCTGTTCGCGGAGGAGGGCCTGGTCATTATACAGATACACCCAAAGGAGCGGGCCGGCGTAGTAGCAATTCCTTGTACTCATCTGCATTTGACAGATGAACGCCGCTATGGAAGTACACTTTTACTGTTTTATCGCACACTACAAGCTTGAGGATAAGAGAAGGATAGGACGATGACCATGCTAAATAGAGCGGGAGGAGGGCGTTTCGCCTTTCTTGATGCAGGCGAAACAGCACGCCGTCTCGATATTGATCGCGTAACACTTGACCAGTGGGTGCAAGATGGACGGATCAAAGCACATCGTGGCGTCGGACGCGATGTGTTTTTCCGCAGTGCCGATGTGGAGGCACTCAATAAAGAACTGCATCCAGTCAGTGAGTTGGCCGCCGAGGTGGCCGCTGATGAACAGGACAGTGCGCATAGTGAGGCACTAGCAAGTGGTCAAAGCAAACCAATGGGGCTTGCCAAACGTCAGCAGGACCCGCAGATGCGCGTCTATCTACGCCTCCAAGCCGACGCCAAGTGGTACGATACTTCAGAAGGTGACATTCGCACATGGTTTCAGCAACTCGCACCCGACGGCTATGAGCGCAACAAGCGCAACGTGGAACATGCCATCAAAAAACTGCAATTTCTGGTGAGCCTGATCGACGAAGCACAACAACGTCAACCCTAATCGACAGCCAATATCTGGCCCCCTACCTAGAAGTGGCTTCGACGTAGGAGGCTCCTTTCTCACGAGTCAATCTGAGCTTTCTGGAGTTTTCCACTAAAATCGGTATAGACGACCTTCCATTCGGTAAAGACATCAAGGCCGGCCAGACCCGCCTCGCGATGTCCATTGCCCGTGCCGCGTGTGCCACCAAAGGGAAACTGGATTTCCGCACCCGTCGTACCGGAGTTGATGTAGATGATGCCTGTCGTCAGGTCGCGCATTGCCCGTTGCACACGATTCACGTCCTGTGTATAAAGCGCACTCGATAAACCATAGCGCGTCTGATTATTGACGGTAATGGCCTCGTCAAGCGTATCAACTGCAATCACAGAGAGCGTGGGGCCAAAAATCTCTTCCTGCGCAATTCGCATTGCGGGGCGCACATCGCAAAAGAGGGTGGGACGATAGAAATAGCCACGTGCCAGCTCGCCTTCGCGCGCGCTTTCACCGCCCGTGACGAGCGTGGCTCCCTCGCTTTTGCCAAGCTCACTATAGCGATGTACCTTCTCAAGCTGTTTCGCATTGATGATTGGTCCCACATCGACCTGTTCATCCAGGCCGTTGCCCAAACGTAACGCCTCAATGCGTGGCACAAGTTTTTCTAGCAATCGTTCATGGATTGCGCGATGCGCAATCACACGGCTACAGGCCGTACATCGTTGGCCTGTCGTACCATAGGAACTCCAGAGAATACCCTCGACGGCAAGATCAAGATCAGCATCATCCATCACAATCACGGCATTCTTGCCCCCCATCTCCAGCGAGACGCGCTTGAGCGAATGTGCAGCCTCAATAGCCACATGGCGGCCTGTGTCGGTTGAGCCGGTAAATGAGATGACAGCGACGTCAGGATGGTGGATAAGAGCCTCACCCGTTGGTTGACCCGGCCCAAAGACCAGGTTGACAACCCCTTCTGGCAGACCCGCCTCATAGAGCAGTTCGACAAGCCGCAACGCGCTAAGGGGTGTATCTTCGGCGGGTTTGAGAACAAGCGTGTTGCCCGCGACAAGGGCGGGAAACATCTTCCAAGTCGGAATGGCTATCGGAAAATTCCAGGGTGTAATGCAGGCCACCACGCCGACAGGGTCGCGCATCGCGAGCGCAGATTTATCGGACAGCTCGACGGGCACACTATAGCCAAAAAGGCGGCGTCCCTCGCCACCCATGTAATAGGCCATGTCGATGCCTTCCTGCACATCACCACGTGTCTCCTTGAGCACTTTGCCCATCTCCCGCGTCATCGTGCGGGCCAGTTCTTCCTTGTGTTGCTTCATTAGCTCACCAACGCGGAAGAGTAGCTCGCCACGTTTGGGAGCGGGAACGCGCCGCCAATGCGCAAACGCGCCACGAGCCGCACTAACAGCAGCATCGACATCGTGCTGATCGGAGAGCGGGAAATCGCCCAGCAATTCACCGCTAGCAGGGTTATAATTGGGGAACGTCTGCCCATTATGCGCAGGTTGCCATTTTCCCCCGATGTAATTATGGTAGAGAGTCATACAACACGCTCCTTCTGTTTGTTCGCAAAGAGCTTTAGCCGTCCTTCTTTCTCGACCTGATACGTAGGCCAAGTTTTCACCACCTTCAGTGTATCACGGCAGGCATGGCAATAAAAAAGTGCGCAAGTCGCAGTGACCCACGCACCTTTTTGTAGGGAGCGGTTATAAGATACTCTTATTGAGTGTTGCCAGGAACTCCATGTTGTTGCTCGTCTTAGACATATGTTGCATAAGAGCCTCCATCGCTTCCAAGCCACGCTGATCGGCGAGAGTGGAGAACATACGGCGCATAACGACAACGGCACGCAAGGTTTTTTCGTCGAGGAGGAGTTCTTCGCGGCGCGTGCTGGAGAGCGAGATATCAATGGCGGGGAAGACACGGCGTTCTGCCAGTTTACGATTCAAGACCAGTTCCATATTGCCAGTGCCTTTGAATTCTTCGTAGATCACATCGTCCATCCGGCTCCCAGTATCAACCAGGGTCGTCGCAATGATCGTCAGGCTACCACCTTCTTCAATCTTACGCGCAGCACCAAAGAAACGCTTGGGTGGGAAGAGCGCACTAGGATCAAGACCGCCGGAGAGAGTGCGTCCACTCGGTTGCACCGCGAGGTTATAGGCGCGACTGAGACGGGTGATGCTATCTAGCAAGATAACGACATCACGTCCACCCTCGACAAGCCGCTTGGCTCGCTCCAAGACCATCTCAGCAACACGGGTGTGGGCCTCGGTCGGCTCGTCAAACGTGGAGCTAATCACCTCGGCACGCACCGAGCGTTTCATGTCTGTCACCTCTTCAGGACGCTCGCCAATTAACGCAATCATCAGATGAACATCATTGTAGTTCTCAGTGATCGAATTGGCAATGGACTTCAGTAGCATGGTTTTACCGGCTTTTGGCGGTGAGACAATCAGACCACGCTGCCCGCGCCCAATGGGAGCAACCAGGTTGATGATGCGACCAGAAATGTTTGAGGGGGTGGTTTCCAGATTGAACATCTCGCGGGGAAAGATAGGGGTCAGGACATCGAAATGGGGGCGTCGTTTGGCAACTTCGGGGTCCATACCGTTAATCGCCTCAACGCGGAGCAGACCATAGTACTTCTCGTTGTCTTTTGGAGGGCGAACCTGCCCCCACACCATATCACCCGTGCGCAGGCCAAAGCGACGAATTTGGGACTGGGAAACGTACACATCCATATTTCCAGGTAGGAAACGCTCCTGGCGCAGGAAGCCAAAGCCATCCTCAACAATCTCTAATACACCTGCGCTGAAGATATTTCCTTGTTGTTCCGTATGGTTCTGGAGCAGGCGGAAGACGAGGTCTTGCTTCTTGAGGGTGGTATAGCCGGAGAGGTCGAGGTCACGCGCAATGTCGCGCAATTCGGTTAAGGTTTTTGATTCTAACTCAGCAATATTCACGGTATGTAGGGCGACGTTCTTGGAGAAGTACATCGTCTCTCACCTGCCCGCGCCACCGTGAAGAGTTTTGTGCCTCTGGTGGGGGAAGGCGAAGTTCTGGTGTGGAGAAGAACACGCCCATTCTCCTTTCTTGGATCAGGATGATGGGAAACTATTATACCAGGGCTATTCGGTAGATGTTGGTGATTATGCCAAGATAGCGGAGCCATTCTGCTCCGTCTGGCATGTTTACGTCATCCAATGAAATGACCCTAATTATTGACAGGTGGCAACAGGCACCAAGTATGCGCTTACCAGATATGGATACGACTGTAAGCAGGCTGATATACACAGATACACACTGGCGGAAACCTGTGGAACGACAAAAGTGAAGTGGTACACTTCTTCGGAGCTATGTTGAATATACCACAGGTATGAACCGCTGTCAAGGAATCGAAGCTCATCTTTATATTTTCCTTGAAACTTCGCTGAAACTTCGCTGCTAGCCTCTATCGGGACTGGGGGGGG
>DAICZM010000021.1:0-7309 GCA_027311145.1 Ktedonobacterales bacterium | reverse complement strand
CCCCCAATTCCAGTATAGCAACTGCCCATAATATCTGTCTATGGCTTACAAGGGCAGCGATAGAGTTCAATCCACGTTTGTGAGATTGAGGTGATAAATGAGTTAGCGTGCCTCATCTCGTCTTCAAGTTCTTGTGGCGTATAGACTAACAGATCAACACGCACCAGACTATCATAGAAGAGTTGGCGAGCAATTTGCCCACGCCGTAGAACTGGTTGGCGCGTGTCTTTGACGATCAGCAGGTCTATATCACTAGATGGTGTGGCTTGCCCTCTAGCATAAGAGCCAAAGAGCAAGATACGATCAGGGTTGTAGACTTGCGCAATCTTCTGTGCCATCTCCTGAATAAATGGTTCGACCATCTTAGTTCACCTGCAAGTAAAAAACGACAAACATATCCAATAGCTGCTTGGCTGGAAGCGACTGGTAATCTGCTGCCCCTGAAGTACGCAGCATGATTGTCCATTGGCTCGTCGCGTTGAGCGGTATTGCCAGACTGCTTAGCTCAACGTGCTGCAATGTGCCAAACACCCCATCCTGGGTAAGCGTCACCTGCTGTTGGGCTTGCGGAGGAATGGTAATCTGCGCAACCAGGTCGGTCGCTTGTTCAAACTGCGCTATCAAGTCAATCTGCTTGATCGTGATGTTGCGGTTACGCAACGACGCAGGAATGCCCTGCATAATCGGCAGCGTTAGCACCTGATCTTTCCCTGTTCCTGGATTCAGGAAGCTATTCCAGGCATCGCTAAAGCCTTTTGCCACATCGAGAGTCAATGCCATACCTGTGCCAGCGAGAGCATTATTTATCGCTGTCTGAACGGCAGTCTTATCTACTCCGTTTTTCGCAGTATAGGTTAGCGTCAAGACGATATCCGTTATGGTGCTAATATCCAACTGATTATTCTCTTGCGGTATGTCGAGCTGCCAGGAGCTAATCACGCCCGCACCCTCAAAAGGATAGTAGCGATCATCGCGCACTTCCATCTTATACATCTCGGTATCAAGCGACCAGCCACCATCACCAGGATAGCTGTTCGTTCCCACACCATTACTGCTCACGATAGATTGCGGTACGATGCTATCGACAAAACGTATATCAGAAGGGTCGGTGGGCTTGCGGAATGTATAGTTGCCACCCACTAGATCAGATTTCACACGTATGCTGTTCTTCGCTAGTGTTAGTGTGGAGTTGACATTGGGCGAGAGCAAGGGATTAGCATTCAGGGAAAGCTTGGGTGCATTCACGGTCATGCGTACCATCTTGATGCGGCGCATGTAGTGACCAGGGTAGTCCATATCGAACAGGATTTCCGGCAGGTCAAACTGACATGTACCCGTCGTCCTGAGCGTCTCCAACGCTAGCGGACTCACCTGGGCCAGTGAGACAAACTTCGTAACCTCCAGGAGACGCTCGTTCTGCATGAGATAGTCCGACTCCATGCGGTGCAGGTCATAGTAGAGCTTGTCGCCAGCAAGCAGGCCCATTTTCAGGCTATCCCAATAGCCAAACTGGATATACGACGAGGTTGATAGCCCTAGCTCGTATTGAAAACAAGCTTCGGCATTCTGCGCCATCGTATAGGCAAGTTGATACGCCTGGAAGTAGACCGCCGAAATCTGATCGACCATCCAGCTATAGAGGTCTTTATTGGTAAACTTGTTGTGCAAGAAATCATCTACAACCTGCACATTGCCTGCAATAGTATCTTGCAATTGCGCCTGTTGTGTAGCAATCGCCACACGCAGGTTAGCGGCGGTAATCTGACTGGTAACATGGATTAAATCCTGATCGGCAAGGCTCTTCTGGAAATTCCACTCATCCTGCCGTCGTTGGTACTGTCCAAGTGTAGCCGCAAGACGGGCAATGATCTCCGAAATTGCAGCTCCTGTCTGGAGTCCTTTCGCTATATCAGCAGTTGCGCCGCCAAATTGTGCACCACCGATAGAGGCAGAAACGTGAGGCGTGCCGCCAAAGCCGGAGATGCCAATACTAAAGTTAGGAATGAGATGTAAATCAGATGCCAGCACATCGAGGACAGTTGAAAGCCCAAGTAGGATGATAGTGGCGGTTCCAGAGATAGCCACAGCAGCAGTCTCACCGCCATTCATAAATGGACGGCTACCGTAATAGGTTTGGCGTATTTGTACCATCTTCAATGCTTGTTTCAAAACATCCACAAGCTGATTCGCCTCGTCAATCTGCTGTTGACGTATCTGTTGCAACGCCTGCTGTACGATGATCTCCTGCGAGGAACGCAACAGGGCTAAATCTTCAGCATCTTGCCGCTCTAGCGCGGTGAGCAATTTTTGACCGAGCGTTTGGACTTCGCGGCAGAAATCATAGGCGCGTTGCAGCAGGAAACGGAAGCGATAGTATGGCAGTTGCGTACCCAGGATATTACTCAGAATACTGCTCAAGTCCACGCCCGCTGCTACAGCCTGAACCAGTAGAGCCGGATTGATCGGCGGTGCGAAGAGCGGCAACTGTTGCACCACGCCCTGAATGTTCATACAATGACGAATCTTGAAGAGGCGGTCTGCTACAGTATCCCAATAGCCAAGTAGCTGATCGTTGGCCGGAATACAGAAGTAGAAGGAGGTGAGGTATGGCAATTTGGGCGTGTTAGGATCGTCCACAACCGTACCGTCGCCAGTCAGGATAATCGTGTTCTCGACCTGGGTCAGCACATTGCTAAAAGCATCGAGATTCATCTGCTCAAGATCGTTGAAAGACAGGTCTTTCACGGGTGTGAGCGCGGGAATCTCCTGTGGGCGTGGTCCCAAAATTTCCGCTGCACGCACGTAGAGTTGTGTTGCCAGATTGATCGTCTCCATCGTGTTCTGCGTGAAAAGATTGTCACCCCAGGCAATGAGCATATCAAGGTACTTCATCACCACGGTTTTTTCATAGGCGACATTCCGCAGACGCGCGATACGTTGCGGATCGAAGGGATATTTGCGCCATATATCCACCTGATGCTCAGCATCCCGATTGCCCTGATTGACCAGCTTGAGCAGATTATCAATGCTCTGTTGCCATGCTCCATCATTCAATTCATAGAATGGCTTCGTAATCCAGAAGCGGCGCGGTCCATTGTCTGGTACAGGATTGGTAGGGTCAAAGATGTAGTGGAACCATTGCATTGCCTCTTCAAAACGCTGATTCTGCGTTAGACGAATAGCAAGCATTAAGGGCGCGTGGAAGAATAGCTCCCAGTTGTAGATAGCATAGGCTCCATCGTCGCTAAAATCGACAATCTCCTGATCGCTATCCGGTGCTACCAGAGCAGTCGGCGTATAGGTCGAGGAGAAGCTAAAGCTATCGCCGGGCGGCACTGAGCCAGGGTTTATTTGCAAGTTACGATTGTAAATGCCCGACACGCCGAGCCGATCAAGCTCACGAATAAAGAGTGTGACATAGGAGTGATAGAACTCTTTGAACAGGTAGGAGACTTCGTAGGCCGCGTTATAGATGCTTGGTGGCACATCGGGTCGAAAGCGACTACCCCATTGATAGAGGATAGATGGCTCGACGAAGTAGGCACGTTGCATGTCCTGATAGAAGAACGGGCGCGTCGAGTCAAACTGTGCATCCTGGTGAGGCACTATCACCTCATAGGGAGCATTCGCTGTAACCAGTAGCTCGCCATTGTCCAGACGGAGACTATCCGTTTTGAGGACATACATTGGCTCAGTCGCAACCCCATTCGTGATGGTCAAACCGCTAGCGTTGTTAGTCAGACCTTCATAGTCATAATGTGCCAGTTGTGGCAGCAGCAGCGGACTCTGCGCGGACGAGACCGCACCGATAGCCCGTCCATCAGCACTGTAGCTGGTCTGTATCCATTCTAGTAGCGTTACGTAAGTGAATGACGTGAATGAAAGAAGCTGATCGACGATATTTACAGCAGTCACATTGCCATTGAAGACAAACTCTGCAACCTGCTGTGGTGAGGCAGTCTCACTATAATTGCTTGTATCAAACTCAAGCGAGAGACTGGCAAACACGTTGATAACCAGGTCCAGGCCACGTGTCATCGTCTTGAATGTGTATGCGAATGTAGGGCGTACCGGGGGGGACAAGGAAATCTGAGTGTTAAATGAGAACGAGAAAGAAAGGCCACTCCCAGTTGAACTAGTAGTATTAACGGTAATTGTTTCTGGCTGAATCAGCTTCAAATCCGAAACGGTCTGGTCTGTCCATTTCCCATTGCGATAGAAGCTCCAGGCCAGTTGTATCTCCCAATAAGAATTGGGTGGAGAAGGCGGTTGGCTACTTGGCTGTGCTGCTGGTAGTGGTTGGTTAGCATTATTTTCTGATTTCTCAGTAAAGATGGGCCAGAAGAGGTAGAGCTTGCGATTATACACGACGGGCATTAGATGGTCACTCTTGATGCTAAGCGGAACCTTTTCCCACGCGCTCCACTCGCTGTCCTGGTATTTGCGGTAGTAGTAGGCAGGCGGCGAGCCGTGCGTGCGGGCGAAGACGTGTAGAATGCCCGTTTCGTCGTCTTCATACATGCCGCAAACTTCGAGATGAGCCACATCGTTGACTTTTTGCAGGTAGGTGAGCAGGGCAGCTTCAACATTGTCGTTGGTGATCTCGTTTTGTAGCAGATCATGCTCTAAGTCCTGGAAGAAGGGCGATTTGTCGGTCCGCAATTCGGGCAAAATCCAGTTTTCGGGATAGAGGAAGACCTGACGATTGGCTTCCCACAGACGATACTCCTTCATCCATTGCCATTGCAACCAATCGGTATCGCCTGTATCAGGGTTGCTATCCACGACCACGTCATCTTCCAGATTCATAAAGCAGCGTTGCACGTAGAGTTGCACGGTGTTGGTGGCCTGGACGATGCGCGAGGTAAGTTGGCACGAAGTCATCTCAACATCGATCAGAAAGTAGTCAAACAGGTCGTTGCTATCGGTCCATTTGGTCGGACGCGGGTCCAGTTCGGGATGCGCGATCAGGTATTCGACCAGGGCGGCGCGTTTGCCGTCGCGCAACACATCCTGCAAAGGTGGGGCTATCGTGAGCCAGTGGGCATTGTCATATTTTGATTTCGCCGTTTGCTTGATCGCGTCTGCATCGTCAGTAGTTGGTTCGCGCTGCGCCCACAGGCTCACGGAAGCAGCCTTTGCAGCTAGACGATTTAAGAGGGCAAAGCAGGCTTGCAGACGTTGATAGGTCGCCATCTGTTGATAATCGCCCAGTTGCAGATTTAGGGCATGATCGACAGCTTGCAATTCGGTACTGTCCCACTTGGTCAATGTACTCAGTGCGTCAAGTACGGCTGCTTTAGGGCCAGCTTGCGCGGCGGTCAGCACAGCGAAGAACGAGCCAATATCCGACGTGGACGGGGGATAGCGTTTTTTGAATTGCATTACCAGCACAAGCTGTTGCCATGCCGTAAATGCGATTGCAGCTTGACTCGTTTGAATGGGCATTTGTGACATATCGAAGCCGCCATACGCAGCTACATTGCCGATCAGCCACGCCAGATCATCGGCTGAAACATTCAGTTGGCGAATGAGCAGAGCCAACTTATCAAGAAGATACAGTGCCGCGCACACGTTGGGTACGTTCGCTTCAGCATCAGCGATATTTTGCGGCGGATTCTGTAAAGGCATATTCGTGCTAAGAGCGGCGAGCAAAGTTATCGCCGCACCAGGAAGTTGCAGTGTGGTCAGCACAGTATTAGCTTGCTGGCTATTCAATTTAAACAGACTCATCACAGTCTGTTTGACTGCATCTTGCGGCTGACCAGTGGATTTTTGTAATGCCGTGTTCAATTGATTGATGTCGCTGACAACCTGATCGCTACTGATAGCCACAGACAGACCGGGTGCATAGGTGAGCAGATAGGTAAGTTGTAGTAGCGTAAAGCCGGAGGATTGCAAAAATGTATAGCTATCAAGCACGCTCTGTGTGGTGGGTACATCTTTGAAAGGGTCGGCAATGCCCGCAACACTCAGGAAGGTGAGCAGATCACTGACGGAGAGCAGCATAGCACGGGCCAGCGTGGTGTAGCGATAGAGCAGGCTGAGATTCGCCAGTGAGAGTGTACCGTCGGTTTTAGCAAGCAGTGGAGTGATGTCGGCTTCTTGCGCGGAAAGGGCGGCCTGCAATGTTGGCAAATAGTCCTTCAACTGCGTGGTGGGATGGGCTTGTGTCACATTCGGCACGCTGAACACGGTGGCAAGCGAGGTTGGCGAGGTATCGCTGGTATCAATAACGGCACTATTCAGAAAAAGTTTGATATACAGCGCGTCTTCGTGACCATCGGGCAGATCGCGTGATGCCGTATTGAGATTGCCATAGAAGCCGAGTAGTTGCTCGACGGAGAGCGAGAACTGTTGTTGCAGCAGATTGAAGTGCATGAGCAGGGTCAGAGTATCGGCATTCAATACGTTGCCGCCGAGTGAGCTACTTAGAATGCTATCAAGTTCCCACATGCGCCATGATGTCTTAGCCCACAAGCGTAAAAAGCGGTGAATGTCATCCAGACGCGGCAGGCTCAGGTTAGTAATCTGCTGTTGCGTCGTGTCGCAGGCATCAGTCAGACTCTCAATTGTGCTAGCAGCTCCACCACTTTGAATAAACGCCACGTTATTAAACAGCTCAAGCAACTGGCTATAGTTCAAGCGCGACTTTTGCAGAAAGTAGGCAACGTTGGAAAGGGCCGTTACAGGGTCAGCTTCATTCCAATAGATGGTTTGTTTGGTAGCATCTGCTGTCACAATCAAGGATTGCTCTTCGGGTGAGATGCCAAAGTATTCGGCGGCAATGTCGCTATCTTGCAATACCATCGGATTCGCCACACGATTCTGGAAAGTTTGCAGCAGTTGATAGCGTGGCACACCGAGATGTTTCAGATAAGTGCGAGCCTCTTCGAGCGGCAGATTGTAGGGCAAGGTGATGGGATAGACAGCAGCTTTCAGCGTATCATAAGCGGCATTATTGACATACTGCGGGCTGGCAAGTAACTCCTCTGCGCTCCAAGTCGTCTGATACGACGGTGCTGGCGCAGCCGGAGGAGCAACAACATTTTCTAGCAGCTCGCATACCAGATCAATATAAGGCAAGGGTGTATTGGTATTCTCGCAATTGAGCAGCACCGTTCCCAGGTCCGGGCGTCGCTTGAGCAAGCTATCCTTGACACTCGTTCCCGTTTTCGTCTTGCGCCCATCCAGGAAGTGCAGTATATCAACCAGATACGCAGCAGCACCTAGCACAGAGGCACACTCGCTACACGAGCAGTAATCGAGCGAACCGAAAAGCGTTTGCAATGTGGGATAGTTTTGCAAC
>DAICZM010000219.1 GCA_027311145.1 Ktedonobacterales bacterium | reverse complement strand
ATTTGGGCCGACCAGCGCAGTGACGCACAGTGCCGTTGGATGACAGAAAAAGTGGGAGCCAAGCAACTTATTGAGTATGTCAGCAATCCGGCCTTGACAGGTTTCTCTGCTCCCAAGATGCTCTGGGTGCGCGACAATGAACCCGAGTTATTTGCACAGGCACGCACCCTGCTGTTACCAAAAGATTATATTCGCTATCTTCTCACTGGCGTGATGGCGATGGAAATTTCTGATGCTGCCGGAACCTGCCTGCTCGACGTGAAACACAGCGTGTGGTCACAAGAAGTACTGGCCGCTATCGAGGTTGCACCCTCCATGCTGCCACCTGTTGTCGCCGCCGATGTCGTAAGTGGCTCAATCACGGCTGAGGTTGCGGCCCTGACAGGATTGCCCGTTGGCACGCCTGTCGCGGGGGGTGGAGCAGACAACGCCTGTGGCGCGGTCGGCAATGGCGTTGTTGAACCAGGACTGGCTCTCGTCTCTATCGGCACGAGCGGCGTTGTGCTAGCCTATGCCAGTACGCCACAGGTCGATCTATCGGGACCAGTGCCACGTGTTCACACCTTTAACCATGCCGTTCCCCACGCCTGGTATTTAATGGGCGTGACACAGGGCGCGGGCCTTTCACTGCGCTGGGTACGCGATAATATTGGCCTGCCAGAACGCGCCTTAGAACGTTGGACAGGCGAGGATGCCTACACACTCCTCGCTAAAGAGGCTGCTAGCGTGCCTCCTGGTAGTGATGGCCTGATCTTCCTGCCCTATCTGCAAGGTGAGCGCACGCCACATCTTGATCCCTATGCACGTGGCGGCTGGATTGGTCTGACCGCCAGTCATGACCGTCGCTACTTGATTCGCTCCGTCTTAGAGGGCGTCGCCTTTAGCCTCAAGGATTGTTTAGGTATCATTCAGGAACAAGGACTCACACTCACCCAAATGCGCGCAACAGGTGGCGGAGCGAAGAGTCCGCTCTGGCGACAGATTATCGCCGACATCCTGGGCGTAGAACTGGTTACAACAAACGCGACTGAGGGACCAGCCTTCGGAGCCGCACTGCTGGCCGGCGTCGCCAGTGGCGTCTATGCCTCCGTGCAAGAAGCGTGTACACAGACGGTGCGCATTGTAGAGCGCACACAACCAGATACAGCGACAGCATCAGCATATCACAAGGCATACACAACCTATCGCGCGCTCTATCCCGCCCTCAAACCCATTATCAGTGAGGCATAAAACACCGTAAAACCCGTAGTGCTCTGTCAAACGTGATTGCATACCGATCCATGACACCCACAAGGGGCGTCACTACATCTCATACGTCTTGTCGGGTGGCAACATGTAGTGACACCCCTTGTGGGTGTCATGCTCATCCTCTCTATGACGTTTGACAGAGCAGTAGGGACCGATCAATCGATCCCTATGTCTATTGCGATGCCACTGGCTCGGCTAATAGCCACTGAGTTGTTGATAGACAAGATATGCCCCGAGGGCCGCATTGCCAAGAGCCAACACCAGCGCAATAATCGATAGCACCAGTCCCACTGTTGCCATTGTTTTGCGTGAAAATGAACGACGGCCTAACGCGGAAAATATGATACCGAGAATTGCCAGCGGCACACCCGCAAGAGGGAACAACCAGGCAATCATACTGATAATGCTCAGCACAAGGCCTGCAAGAGCCTGCCCGCTGCCTTGATCGTTTTGCGGCATTGGCTGTTGAGGGTAGCCATAGGGGGACTGGGGCATATACAGCCCCTGCGCGGGCGCACCATAAGGAGCATTCGTATACGATGCTTCTTGATACTGCGGTTGTTGGTACGGTACAGCTGGCACTGGCTCAGATGGGGGATAAGGAGAAGTCGACGGAGCCTGATCTGCTGGGTAAGGGCTGTTTTGCGGCTCTTGGTAAGGCTGATATTGGGAATAAGGATCGGGAATTTGATTGCTCATCGTATTGCTCTCTTTCTTCTTTGGTATGATAAGTCCTGAAGATATTGGTAGCATTTCTCTCTATCTGCACAGCTAAATTCAGCGGTAAAACCAGTATACAGGGTAGAGGTAAGGCTGACAATGGGGATTTCAGCATTTTTGTATCGTTAGCAAATTTTCGCAAGGAGCAAATCATTTATGAGTTTTGCTGACACAATGTTGACAGTAGATATTCTGGCTCTTCGTCAACGCTTATTATACCATCCTCTCTGGCAGCAGATAGAAGATGGCACGCTAGAAATTGCACGGCTTCGCCTGTTTGCCTTACAAGACTGGTGGCTGGTACGCGAAGCATATCGGCTCGACGCTCTAGCAATCGCGGGCGTCTCTGAGCTAGAAGTGCAGGAACTCCTTTTGAGCAAACTGTTGCCAAAAGTGGGCGGCTATAAGCTTTTGCTGCGCTTTGGCGAAGCTCTCGGTCTCACACGTGCTGATTTCGATGCCGTCGAGCCGCTAGCGGGCTGCATGGCACTGACAAATTTCTTCTACTGGATGCTCGCTTATGGCTCACCTGGAGAAAAGCTGGCTTCGGTCAGTGCCAGCGAGGATATCTTCGTACAGATTTGCCTGCGCGTCGGCCCCGCTCTTGTGCGCAACTACCACCTGAGCGCGGCACAAGTTGAGTTTTTCTCAGCGCACGACGCCATCGGCGTGCAGATCACTCCCATTGATGAAGCCCTGCTCACCCGCTATGCAAGCAATGCCGAGGAGCGTCAGCGCATCATGCGCGCCGTGCGCCTGAGCCACGAATTTGAGCTGCTCTTTTACGACACCATTGTAGGGAAGCAATAACGTATATGAATGGT
This sequence comes from Ktedonobacterales bacterium, assembly GCA_027311145.1. Taxonomy (GTDB): domain Bacteria; phylum Chloroflexota; class Ktedonobacteria; order Ktedonobacterales; family Ktedonobacteraceae; genus DTNP01. The sequence continues at coordinate 5,010 of DAICZM010000219.1, read as the reverse complement.
CGTTGATACCTGTAGGATATCAACGACCATTCATATATGCAAAACAATTGAGGTGGATAAGGTTTATTGACCGCTAGAGGCCTGCGCTTCTTGCGCCTCGCGTATCACTACACCTTTAATCATGTCGGCAGCCTTCTCAGCAATCATGATGGTGGGTGCATTCGTGTTGCCATTGACAACCGTTGGCATGACCGAGGCGTCAATCACGCGCAAACCCTCGATGCCATGCACACGCAGTTGTTCGTCAACCACCGCCATCTTGTCACTGCCCATCTTGCAAGTTCCAACAGGATGGTAGATCGTTTCAGTATAGTTGCGCAAATAGGCAATCAGCTCTTCGTCACTCTGCACCTGCGCCCCCGGCAACGTCTCCGTGCCACGAAATGGATCGAAGGCCTTCGTGTGAGCGAGACGACGGGCGAGTTTCACGCCCTCAAGTAGGACGCGGAGATCTTCCTCATGGCTCATATAATTGGCATGGATGGCGGGATACTGCATAGGATCGCTCGAATGTAAGGCCAGATAGCCAATACTCTTTGGCGTAACCAGCGTCGGCGCGATGGTAAAGCCATGCTCCGGTGGCGCGGTAAAGCCATGGTTGATGTAGTAGACCGGAGTGAAATGGTACTGCAAATCTGGCTCGGCAAGGTCGGGACGTGTTTTCAGGAAAGCTCCCGATTCCGCAATATTTGAAGAGAGCGGCCCGCTCTGATGTTCTATATACTCCTGAAAGTTCTCCGCCGTCTCGACGTTGAAGAATGAAACGGGCTGTGTACATGCATAACATACACTGGCAAAGGTGTGGTCTTGTAAATTCTGACCAACACCGGGCAAGTCTAACACGACATCAATACCCATACTGTGCAGGTGCTCAGCAGGCCCAACGCCTGAAAGCAGCAACACTTGCGGCGAATTGATCGACCCACCGGAAAGAATGACTTCTTTGTTGACACGCACTTGCTGCTCTACGCCATCTTTTAGATAGGCGACACCGACAGCCCGTGTGCCTTCAAACAGCACCTTGCTCACTAATGTTTGTGTTTGCACCGTCAGATTGGAGCGGCTGAGAACGGGGTGCAGATAGCCAACCGAGGTACTATGGCGACGCCCTTCACGTTGCGTCACCTGATATCGCCCAAAACCTTCCTGAGAGGCCCCATTAAAATCGTCGTTCGTAGACCAACCCAGTTCTACGCCAGCTTCAATAAACGCTTCGGAGAGCGAGGCGGTGTAGCGACGATCCATCACATTGAGTGGGCCACCAACGCCATGATACTCCGAAGGGCCACGCTCCTGATTCTCAGCCTTCTTAAAATATGGCAACACATCCGCATAACTCCAGCCCACGTTGCCCAATTCATGCCAGTGGTCATAATCATGCCGGTTGCCACGAATATAGACCATCGCATTGATCGAGCTGGAACCGCCAAGCATCTTTCCACGCGGCCAATAGAGCTTGCGGTTATTGAGCTGTGCTTCCTCTTCGGTCGTATAGTTCCAATCAAGGGGCGATTGGAACAGTTTGCTAAAAGCGATAGGAATGTGGATCTCTGGGGCATCATCTGGGACACCGGCTTCAAGCAGCAACACAGTGGTCTGACCGTCTTCGGTCAAACGATTAGCCAGTACACAGCCTGCGGAACCTGCTCCGACAATCACGTAATCGTACAATGCTATTTCCTTTCGTCGGTGAAAGTAGAGAGAATCGTGCCTCACATTGCAACATGTTAAAAAGACGAATAGCGGAAGAGCGTCCTTGCACACAAAGGATAGTGTACCATAAAATATGTGCAGTTTGCTCTGTTTGAACGGAAAATTTGCTCAAATGGCTCAAATATGCCTATAATTAAGGGGGAAGCAATGCTTCGTCGTTTTATCACTTTTATCACTTACACGACGCTCAGTAAGAGCGTTATCAGTCAGGAGTATCACCCGGCATGTATCGTCTCCTCGCAATCGACCTGGATGGCACATTATTAACCCCACAACACACGATCTCCCCCCGCACGCTTCACACGCTCCAACGCGCTGTAGCGGCTGGCATGAAGTTAGTAATCGCCACAGGTCGCGTTCCTTACATCTTTCACTTCCTCGCAGAACAACTTCCCCTCAATGCACCACAAATTACAGGCAATGGAGCCATCATCGTCGATGCACACGGCAAAGAATTCTTGCACGAACTACTCGTTCCTACACAGCATATCGTACCCACGCTCGATGCCCTCGCCAGTCTTGGCTTGCAACCTTGCTATTACACCCATGAATCGCTCTTTGTCGAGCAAGCACTCTATGACATACATAACTGGTATCTAGCAAACGCGCCCGTGACCATCATTGATAAGGTCATTAATACTTATCCTCAACCCTGTATCAAGCTAGCTGCATTTGGCGATGCCCGCACACTGCGTGAAAAAAGACGCGAGCTGGAACAGCACTTCGCGGGACAACTCTATGTAACACAAACAGCCCGTGAATGGCTAGAATTTATGCATCCCGCCGTCTCTAAAGCTCATGCGCTCAAAGACATTACGCAGATGCTGGCGATCAAACCAGACGAAGTCCTTGCTTTTGGCGATAATCACAATGATATCGAGATGTTGCGCTTCGCGGGTCTCGGCATTGCCATGGGCAATGCGCATGATGAAGTAAAAACTGCTGCGGACTACGTCACGCTGAGCAATGCCGAAGACGGCGTCGCTGTGGCGATAGAGAAATTTATCCTCTAGCACACTGAGCAAAAACACCATCTTGTTGGCAATACGCCAACAGATGACAGTGTTGACAAATATGTTCATCTGGAACGGTCAAAATCTGAAAATCTTGCTGATGAATTTTTTGCACGATCTGCGCAAAACTTTGCTCTACACGCTCGACCAGCGCAGGCTGATAAGGAATTTCCATCAGTGCATCTTCGCGCAGCGGTTCTTGTGTCCAGTAGAGGAGCAATCTGTCTGGACGTTGTTTATAACGCTGTTCCAGCACATACGCATAGGTACAGAGCTGACGCTTGTAATCGAGCAATCTGACTGAATTTTCCCGTGGCTTTGGCTCTGTCTTAAAATCAACCAGTTCCAACACACCGCGATTGTTGCGCAACAGATCAATTCTGCCAGCCAGCAAATAGTTCGCCCGCTCAAAAAGAAGTTCTTTCTCGACTTCAAGCACGAGATACATTTCTTGCATGTTTTGATTGAAATAGTTATAAACCTGAGTAAATGCACGCTCTTCAACCGCCAGACCTTCTTCTTCCATATATCTCCGCTTCAAACGAAAATAATTCCGTTGCACCATCTTCTCTATCATACTCTTATTTAAGCTCGCAACTTGCCCATTGCGAGTCAGACGATGCAACTCTTCAAGGGTTTGGTGGACCAGCAAGCCAAGCAAAAATTCACCTTGCCGCCCTTCTGCAAACTCATATTCACGGAAATACTGATACTGGCGCGGGCAGGTCTCATAGCGTTGAATATCACTCGTAAAGCTATAGCGATGTTTGATATTCAGCAGTTCTTTGCGCCGTAGCGCAAAAGCTGCAATCCATTGCGTGCTTACCTCCGACCAGCATGGTAAACCACGCAGCATCGGCTCAAATTGCATACTCGGCTTCTTACACCTATTAGAAGTTAACACCAAAATCTTCTCAGCTCGTGAGAAGGCCACATAATACAGACGCATCAGGTCAAAGTCTGGAACAAGAGCTTCCGGCTCGAAATTCGTATCATCCTGCTGATAAAACCCCTTCAGATTGTGGACGACTTTGTCTAAATCGCCACGCCCATCTTTCAAACCGCCGACAATCACGACCGGAAACTCCAGGCCTTTTGCCTGATGAATCGTCATAATGGACACATGACCCACCGGAAACGCATGCTCAATATCTTCATACTCATTGACACCCTCATCTTTTAACAGACGATAAAAGGTGGTAAAGAAGCATGTGCGGATCGTGTTGATCGTCGTCTCGTTTACTTCTGCTAAACAATAAAACGTCTGGAATGTTTGCAACTTCTTTGAGAAGAGCATCAGATTGCGCATGCGCTTCTCATCTTTAAGAAAAGTCACAAATGGCTCTACAGCCAGCAAACGATAAAAATAATGGATCAGAGAGCTTTCTGGAAGCTCTCCCTCCTTTTCATCAGTATGAAACACATCCTGCCGTATCTGCTGCTCTGCCATCCAATCATACAACGTATCTTGCAATACACTATACGGCTCATGTAATAATTGCAAGCATTGATCCCGTATATAGCGTGCAAAATCCTGCTGCTCCTGCTCTTCTTGCTCCTGCTCTTTACCTGAATAGTGCAGTAAGACAGCAAAACACGCCATCAGCAGACACACTTCTTCCCGCTCAAAATATGAGCGCGCACGCGGACAGAAAGAGGGGATGCCCTGTGCGTTCAGCGCGCCAACATAACAATTACTAAACTGTGATTTGACACTATACAGCAACAACGCAACCTGATTATAGTCGCTGATAATGCCCTGCTCTTTGAGAAACTGGATACACTGTGCTACCTGTTTCGCCTCATCGCAATCATCTTTCCCTTCAATTTTTACTACCGAAGGATACTCCTCATGCTTGTCCGCCTGCTCAGGCACAATCTCCTTCTTTTTGCGGAAACGCGACGCTCCCTTCACTGACCATTTCCCTGTCTTCATCCAAGCATTGTACCGCTCAACAATGCCTTTGTGTGAACGATAGTTGATCGTCAGCGGCAAGGTTATACATTGTGGAAAATTTTTGTCAAACTCTAAAATATTCCGTACCGTCGCACCGCGAAAACGATAAATTGCCTGGTCATCATCACCCACAACACAGATATTGTCCGTCGCCACCGCCATTTTGCGCAAAATCTGCGCTTGAAGGCTATTCGTATCCTGATACTCATCGACAAAGACATAGCGTATTTGTTTGATTATGCGTGGGGCAATTACAGCATCAGTCAATAAATTGTATGCCAAGCGTAGCTGAGCCGAAAAGCTCACTTTGTTTTCTCTCCGTAACAC
>DAICZM010000218.1 GCA_027311145.1 Ktedonobacterales bacterium | reverse complement strand
TTGAATGTTCAAGCACCGCAGGAGAGTGTGCCAATTACATATGTTGATGTCGTCATCGTCGGGGCTGGACCGTATGGTCTCTCGACGGCTGCTCATGCATTGGGCAAAGGGCTAAAAGTAGCGGTTTTTGGTAAACAGTTAAATCTTTGGCGCGAGAATATGCCACAGGGGATGTTTTTGCGTTCATACTGGTGGGCGACCAATCTTTCAGACCCAGCGAAGAAATACAGCTTTGAGCAGTATTTTCAGGCACATCACATGGAAGCGCCCGATCCCCTTCCTCTAGAGATTTTTGTAGATTACGGACTCTGGTTTCAAAAACAGTGTGTACCCAATGTCGATGAAACATATGTGCAGAGTGTCAGTCAGAATGGAAGATATTTTGATGTGACATTGGAAGATGGGCGTGTAGTGCGGACCAGTGCTGTTGTGATGGCTCCCGGATTACAGTATTATGCCTACTCTCCGTCGCTCTATGCATCTCTTTCCGCTGATGTTGTTTCACATGCTTCAGTTCACCATTCCTATGAGCAATTTGCTGGGAAACGTGTGATTGTCATCGGTGGTGGGCAATATGCTCTTGAATCAGCCGCTCTGCTGCACGAACATGGTGCGCATGTTGATCTGGCTTCGCGCCACCCGATTCATTGGCTAACGAGTGAAGCGGTTGATGGACGCTCCTGGTTCAAACGTATTCGCTATCCGAAAGCGGGTATTGCCCCCGGCTGGTTTAACTGGAGCTTGGAGAATCTCCCCTATAGTTTTCAGCGTCTTCCGCTCCAGGCAAAAAACCGTCTGATGCGCGGTCGTGGTCGCTATGGTCCAGCGGGTGCTGGTTGGTTAAAGCCGCGTGTTGTGGGCAATGTGACCCTGCACGAGGGCGCACATGTCCAAAGCGTTCAAGAGACCAATGAAGGCGTTGCCTTGCAGCTTTCAAATCATCTAGCGGTCACGGTCGATCATGTGTTATTGGCAACGGGCTATCGTGTTGACCTCAAACGCTTGCCGATGCTGCCTGCTGGCTTGCTATCGCAAATAAGCACCTATCAGGATGCTCCGCTCCTAAAAAATTCCTTTGAAAGTAATATTGCGGGCCTCTACTTTGTTGGTATTTCTTCTGTTTCCAGCTTTGGGCCATTCTATCGTTTTGTCGTGGGGACAGAGGCGACGGCACGCCGTGTTGCGGGGGCAATTGCTCAGCAGGTTGCTCATCTGAGATAAGGTGTTAAAATCTCGTCCTGCTGTGCAGCATCGGCGCACCGTCTTGTTGGACGAGCATGAAGGGGATATATGGATGCGCAAACGTCTGGGAATTTTTGTCGCGGCCTGTTTCTACTATAGCGGTCTAGTGCATCTGGCCCGCTGGCTGATGCAACGCTCTGGAAAACGGTTGATTATCTTAAATTACCATCGTGCGCGTGGTGGCGATCTGCGCCGTCATTTGTCCTACCTGCGTCGCCATTATCGGGTGTTGCATTTGGACGAAGCACTTCAGGAGTTTTATGGGTCACCGTCCATCCGTTCCAAAGATCGGCGCACGTTGTTGGCTCTCACCTTTGATGATGGCTATCATGATAACTATACGCATGCATTTCCAGTCGCTTGTGCGTTGCGGGTTCCCATTACCATCTTTCTGGTTCCTGGCTACACTGAAAATGGAGCATTCTTTTGGTGGGGTGAGGGGCAGCGTTTAGTGCAACGGGCTACGGTCGAGGAAGTGGTTGTGGATGGTCGCAAATATCGTTTACAACAGGCAGACGAAGCGCAGCAACTCGCGCAATTGATTGATGGACAGGCACGTCATGCAACATCTGTGGCAGCGCGGGAAACATTTTTGCAGCAGATGAGTGCGCAACTCGCTAGTGCTACAACTGTCTTGCCTGCTGAAGAGGCAGATCGACCTTTGAGCTGGACAGAAGTGCAGGCGATGAAGCAGAGTGGCTGGGTGTCGTTTGGAGCGCATACAATGCACCACCCTGTGTTAGCCTATTTAGCACAGCATGATGAGTTACAGTATGAGGTAAGTGCATGTCGGTCAGTTTTAGAGGAGCGACTCGGACAGAACATTCACACATTTGCATACCCTATTGGGCGTTATGAGCATATTGGTGAAAATGCTGTTCAGGCTGTGAAGCAAGCGGGTTATACATGGGCAGTGACAACGGTTAACGGTGTCAACCTGCCCACAGAGGACCCCTATCGCTTGAAACGGGTCTTGGGCGATGTCACACGGCACTGGTTAGTGATGGCTGCTGAAACATCGGGTCTCTGGACCTTCTTCGCACCCATTTGGAAAGCACTGCTTGGCAAGGGCGAGAGCGTGTAAGGTGATACAGGGTACATAAAGAGGTAGAGCATGGTATATGAATCGCGGCAGGACGCGCAAGTGGAGAGACCGCTGGCCGCACAGGGTGATAGAGACAGAGCGCGTCAAGAGGTTACAAAGGCCGCTTTAACATCCACTTGTGATGCATTGGTGTTGGATGCGCGTTTACGTCAATCGCTGGTGTCGGTGCGTGCGCTCGGTCAGCATGGCTTGCGTGTTGCTGCTCTGGAAACGGCGGATGCTCCGTCATTCGCCTCGCGCTGGTGTCAGCAAGCCTTGCTCTGTCCAGCGAGAGAGGGGACTGATGACTATCTGGCTTACCTGGAACAGATGCTAGAGCAAACGGGTGCGCGTGTGGTCATTAGTTCTTCAGATGGCACAATCGCTCTCTTGCGCCAGCATCGCGAACGGCTCGAACAACGGGTTCAGCTCGCGTTGGCAAAAGAGCCAGCATTATCAATTGCCGTTAATAAAGAGCAGACGTTGGCTATTGCACAGCAGTTGGGCTTGCGCATTCCACGTGGCGTGACGGTGCGTGCGCTTGATGAGGTTGCGGATGCTGTGCGTGAGATAGGCTTACCGGCAGTGGTCAAACCAATAGAATCATGGGTTTGGGGCGAGCAGGGCGAGCGTGGCGCACGCTATATGTCACGTCTGGTCACGACCTTGCATGAGGCGCGTCTGGCCGTTGAAGAATTAACTGCGACGGGCGGCACGGTTCTCTTCCAACAATTTCTGACTGGACGGCGCGAAGCTATCAGTTTTTTGTATGCACGTGGCGATATCTATGCGCGTTTTGCACAATGGGCCAAACGCACAGAACCCCCTTTGGGAGGACAATCTGTTTTGCGCCAGAGTATCGCTATTCCAACTGATATTGGCGGACAGGCAGAAATGCTCGTGCGCGCAATCGAGCTGGAGGGCTATTCGGAAGTAGAGTTTCGGCGTGATAATGCAGGTATCCCGTACCTGATGGAGATCAATCCGCGTCTCTCGGCCTCGGTTGAGATCGCTGTTCGTGCGGGTGTGGATTTCCCCTCGCTGCTCTATCAATGGGCAAATGGGGACCGGCTAGAGAAGACGCTTACTTATCGGACGGGGGGTTGGATGCGCTATTTGAAAGGCGATCTCATGACGACGATAGAAGCTGTCCAACAGCGAGGCCGCCCCGGTGTCACGGCCCCCGTTCCCGCGCTGTTTGGCTTTTGTCTCTCCTTTTTTATGCCTATGGACTATGACTATATGGATTGGAATGATCCTATGCCCGCTTGGAAGGCCAGCAATGCCTTCTTGCGGAGTTGGGTGGGTAATGCGGTAACGCGCAGACTCTCCCGTTTGAGGAGGTAACATTTATGAGTGTGATATCTGATAAAGCACAATTGCAGCAATCTACTGCCATTGCACAATATGATGTTGTCGTTGTTGGTGCTGGCCCCTATGGATTGACTGCTGCTGCGCATCTGCTTGGGCGTGGCTTGAAAGTGGCCGTTTTTGGAAAGACGCTGGAACTGTGGCGTGAACATATGCCGAAAGGCATGTTTTTGCGCTCTCACTGGTGGGCAACCAACCTCTCCGACCCCAAAAAGCAGTATAGCTTTGAGAAGTTTTTTCGCGTATCGCAATCCAAACCATGCTATCCAGTTCCAATGGAGACTTTTATTGATTATGCTCTCTGGTTTCAAAAGAACGCCGTGCCGAATGTGGATGAAACTTATGTTGCCTCTGTCGAGAGAAAGGGCAGTAAATTCCTAGTCACGCTGGTAGATGGGCGTAAATTGGAAGCCCTGGCGGTGGTGATGGCGGTAGGTCTCTATTACTACGCAAATATGCCACCTGAATATACGCATCTTTCGGCTGATGTCATGACACACTCGTTCGAGCATAAAGACTTTAGTCGTTTCAAGGGCAAAAATCTCTTGGTCATTGGTGGTGGACAGAGCGCGGTAGAATACACCGCTTTGCTGTTAGAGTCCGGTGCATCGGTGCATCTGGTCTCGCGTCGTCCCGTCAACTGGCTCGCCCCTGACCATTCGGAAGAACGTTCTCTGTTGGAGCAAATCAAATCCCCGAACTCGGGCATCGCTCCCGGCTGGAAAAATTGGGTACTGGAGTATTTGCCCTACCTATTCCATTATCTCCCACAGAGCAGAAAAGATCACTATATTCGTAATCATTATAATGCCGCAGCTTCTGATTGGCTGCGTGATCGTGTGATTGGCAAAGCTGTTTTGCATGAGGGCGTGAACATCAAGACATTGAAAGAGATCGATGGCAGTGTTGAGGTGACATTGGAAGATGGCACAACGTTCTTAGTCGATCATGTGATGCTTTCAACGGGCTATGAGGTCAGACTGGGGCGTTTGGATATGATCCATCCATCGCTACGGGCAGAAGTGCATACCGAGATAAATATACCTCAATTGAGTTCTGTTTTTGAGAGTAGTGTGCCAGGGTTGTACTTTATTGGCTTGACATCGCTACGTAGCTTTGGGCCACTCTACCGCTTTGTGGTGGGGGCAAAAGCGGCTGGAGAGCGCGTGGCAGCAGCCGCGGCCCGGCGTGTTGCGCGTGTGCGAGCCTGAGTACATCATGTCTATACTATGTAACAGACTGAGGTAGATGTGATGCGCGAGCGTGTACGGCTAGCTCTCGCGGCGTTTTTTTACTATAGTGGGCTACTGTATCTGGCACACTGGTGGATTCGCCGCTTTCACCCCCGTCTCATTATTCTGAACTACCATCGTGCAACAGGCGAAATGCTGCGTTCCCAGATGCGCTATCTGCGGCAGCACTATCGTGTATTGCACCTGGAGGACGCTTTAGAAGAATTTTTTGCGCCAACATCCAAGCGGCGTTCATTTGATCGCCGCTTGCCATTGGTGCTGACGTTTGATGATGGCTATCGCGATAATTATTTATCGGCATTCGCATTAGCTTCTGAGTTGCGCATGCCCATGACGATTTTCCTCATTCCGGGCTACGTTGAAAGTGGGTCGCGTTTCTGGTGGCTGGAAGGAAAACGTTTGGCTGCCAGTGCCATGACAAACGAGGTCACGCTGGAGCAGCAACGCTATCGTTTGGACAGCATGCAAGAGCGTGCTGTCCTGGCAAAAATGATAGATCAACGTGCGCGCTTGGCGTCCTCAGTGGCAGAGCGCGAAACCTTTTTGGCAGAAATGCGTGTGGCCCTGGCTATCCCGCCACAAAGTTCGGCAGCGTTGGCGGACCCGCAGGCCTTGCCGTTGACCTGGGCGGAGATACAGGAAATGGAGCGCAGCGGCTGGGTTTCTTTTGGTGCGCATACGATGCATCATCCGGTGCTGGCACACCTGAAGGAGCGCACAGAGCTACGCTCCGAAGTCACTCTGTGTCGCCAGGTGTTAGAACAGCAGCTAGGGCATCCTGTCCTTAGCTTTGCCTATCCAATTGGCAAACCGGAGCATATCGGGGCCGAAGGTGTACAAGCCGTAAAAGATGCTGGCTATCGCTGGGCGCTTACAACAATAGAAGACGTCAATACTGTGCAGACAGATCACTATCTGCTTCGGCGGCTTCCTGGCGATGTTACGCAGCATTGGTTGATTATGGCGGCTGAGCTGGTCGGTTTGCTTGGTTTGTCGCGACAGAGGAGGAATTTGCGTGAAAGACGCTCTCGATAAACAATTCGATGCCGAGGAGCAAGACGGCCTCTCTAGCTCTCGCAATCCCGGCCCGGTAGCGTATGATGCCCTTGTCTTAGATGCGAAGCTGCGCCAATCACTCGTCACCGTGCGCTCACTAGGTAGGCGCAATTTGCGCGTGGCATCTTTAGAAGTTTCTAACTTGTTGGCAAAATCGCGCAGTGTACCTACGTTCTCATCGCACTGGTGTCGACGTGCCTATATAGCACCAGGATATGAGCAAGACACCGAGCCTTTCTTGACCTATTTGCAGCAATTATTAGAGTATACAGGAGCGCGTGCTTTAATTACATCCTCAGATGGCACTCTGGCGGTTATTCGGCAGCATCGAGCGCAACTGGCACGCCGCGTGGGGATTGCTTTGGCGAACGAAGCCGCATTAGAGCTTGCCATCAATAAAGATAAAACGCTGGCACTGGCAGAACAACTAGGAGTTGGCATCCCGCGTGGTGTAACGGTTAAAGCGGTAAATGAGGTACATGCAGCAATTCATGAGATTGGTTTGCCGGCTGTTGTCAAGCCTATTGAGTCCTGGCTTTGGGGTGAGCAGCATGGGGTACGCCTGATTTGTCAACTGGTGACGACATATGACGAGGCGCGTCGTGCAGTTGAGGAACTCACGCAAGATGGTGGAAGTGTCTTATTTCAGCAATTTCTCTCTGGAAAACGCGAGGCGGTCAGTCTCTTTTATGTGCGTGGCGAAATGTATGCACGTTTTGCACAGTATGCCAAGCGTATGCAGCCACCACTTGGTGGAACCTCTGTCTACCGGCAAAGTATCGCTCTACCCGAAGATATTGGGATGCAAGCCGAACAGCTCATCCGTGCAATGGATTTGGAAGGCTACTCTGAAGTAGAGTTCCGTCGTGACAGTGCGGGACGTGCCTGTTTAATGGAGGTGAATCCGCGTCTCTCGGCCTCTGTCGAGGTAGCCGTGCGCGCAGGCGTAGATTTTCCCTATCTGCTTTATCAATGGGCAAGCGGGGAGCGCATTGAACATGTCTCTGGCTATCGTGCGGGTGGCTGGATGCGCTATTTGGAAGGTGATCTCTTAACCACCTTTCAGACGCTGAGCCAGCGTGGTAGACCGGGCGTTACACCACCTGTGCGCGCATTTACAGAGTTTTTTGTTGATTTTTTAATACCAACAGGATACGATTATATGGATTGGAAGGACCCTCTTCCAGCCTGGACTGCGGCAATTGAATTTGCTGAGCGTGCGCAGCAGCGGTTGGAGAAAAAATTTTCGAGGAGGACATCGCAGTGAGTGTATCATTAGATGTACAGAGGACACAGGATTCTCTGCCAACAGAACACTACGATGTGGTTGTGGTTGGTGCAGGTCCCTATGGACTTTCTGCCGCAGCCCATTTACAGGCACAAAACCTGAAAGTGGCCGTCTTTGGCAAACCTCTCCATTTTTGGCGCGAACATATGCCGAAAGGCATGCTGTTGCGCTCTTACTGGTGGGCGACAGACCTCTCTGATCCACAAGGAGCATATAGTTTTCGCCGCTATTTCCAAGCCATGGGCTTGCAAGGCACTGATCCCTTACCTGTCGAAACGTTTATTGATTATGCCCTTTGGTTTCAGAAACAGGCTGTGCCAGATGTCGATGAGACCTATGTCACCTGCGTCGAGCGCGTAGAGCCGCATTTTCTGGTGACGTTGGCGGACGGGCGCATGGTGCAATGTCGTGTCGTTGTGATGGCTCCAGGGTTACACTATTATCGCTATTGTCCGCCAGAGTATGCTCATATGCCTTCTGAGCTGGTATCGCACTCGTCAGAGCATCATTATCTGGATATATTTACAGG
>DAICZM010000217.1 GCA_027311145.1 Ktedonobacterales bacterium | reverse complement strand
CGATGTTTCTGACGCAAAAGCTTTGCCTGGTGTACATGCTGTTTTGACCTATAAGGACATGCCGCGTGTGGCCTATGCCAGCGTTGAACGCGTCAGTGGCGATGAGGGACCGCATGATCGCTATTGTCTGGATTACTTGATGCGATATGTTGGTGATCGCGTCGCTGTAGTCGCAGCAGAAACGCCTGAGATTGCCGAGCGAGCATTACATCTCATTCATGTTGAATATGAGGTCCAAGCTCCTTTGCTCGATGTGCGACAAGCCCTTGCTCCGTCCGCTCCGCGTGTGCATCCTGAGTCAGAATCTTATGGGATCAGCGACGCGGCCCACAATGTTGCAACACGCACACACATTGAAATTGGCGATGTTGGACGTGGCTTTGCCGAGGCCGAGCTTGTGGTCGAAGGCGAATATGTGTTACCACAGACACAGCCCGCACCTCTGGAAAATCATACGGTGGTGACCTATTTTGATGAAAACGAATATCTCGTCGTGCGCACCAGTACGCAAGTTCCTCACCATGTTCGGCGTGTCCTTGCGCTTCTGCTAGGCTTGCCAGCACAGCGTATTCGGGTGGTCCAGCCAAATATTGGTGGTGATTTTGGGGTCAAGCAGGAGGTGGTGCTTGAAGACCTGGCTGCTATTCTGACATTTACGACCAATCGAGCTATCTTGCTAGCTCACACGCGCATGGATGAGTTTAGTAGTCGAGTGCGTCAAGAGCATATTTTACGCATTAAAACAGGTGTGAAGCGTGATGGTACGCTTATCGCGCAGCAGTTGATGCTCCTTGCCAATACAGGAGCCTATGGTTCACACCCGCTGACTGTCAAAGCAGATAGTATTGCCCATGCGTTATCGCTCTATCCATGCGCACATATGCGTTTTGCTGCGGAGGCCCTTTATACGAATACACCGCCATCGGGCGTGTTGCTGGGTTACGGGTTGCCCGAAATGTTTTTTGCCCTGGAAAGTCAGATAGATGAGATTGCGCATCAGTTAAACCTTGATGCTCTGGCTTTGCGACGCAAGAACTGGATCACAACCAGCATGCAGCTTGCTCTAACCCAGGATGCAAAGAAACAGGGAGTGTTGGTCGAAAGTTGTGGGTTACCACAATGTTTGCAATTGGTCGAAGAAGGTGTGCGCTGGCGTGAACAGCGTGGCCGTCCAGGCAATGAGCGCATACGGCGTGGGGTAGGTATCGCGCTGGCTCTGCATAGCGATACGATAGAGAGTACCAGCGGCGTGTTGATGAAGATGAACGAAGATGGCTCATGCGATGTTTTTGCGAGCGTGCCTGCACAAGCGGGCTTCTCAACACTGCTTGCACAGATAGCGGCTGAAGGTATTGGTGTAGCTCTCGATGCTATTCATATGCACACAGCCGAAACAAATCTTGTCCCTCCTTGTACGGGAACGAGCGTGGCTACGCTTTTCTATAGCAGCGGCGGTGCTGTGAAACGTGGTGCCGAGCAGCTTCAACGGCAATTGCTGATTGCAGCAGGACGTATGTTACATGTGATGCCTGAGGTACTCAAAATACGTGTCGGCACGATTGTTTCGCCCAATGGGCAAACGGTCACCGTCGCACAGGTCGTGACATATATGCTTGCTGTTGAGAGCCGCCATATCATGACGACCGCTTCATGGAAGAGTGTGCAGACGCCAGCCACGTTTGCGGCACAGGGCGTGGAGGTTGAGGTAGATAGAGAAACAGGTGTTGTGCGTGTTCTCAAAATCGTGACGGCGGTTGACGTTGGGCATGTGATTAATCCAACCATCACTGAGGCACAGCTTCAAGGCAGTGCAGCGCAGGCCTTAGGTCTGGCAACCTGCGAAGAGTTGGTCTGGCATCCGCAAGGGAGGGCGTTGACGACAAACTTTGGCAACTATCATATTCCCACTACGACGGATATGCCGGAACTCCATACGTATCTCGTTGAAACTGATGACCCGTCCGGTCCCTTTGGCGCGAAGACAGGGGCGGAGGCTGCTCTGAGCGCGCTGGTTCCCGCGATTGCTAACGCGGTTAGCGACGCGCTTGGTATTCGTATGCATCAGTTACCGCTGACGCCAGAGCGTGTCCTGCGCGCTATTCATACTGCACGCACAAAAGCGTAGAAACTTCATTAGCACCCCCCCCATTTCATCACTGCAATACGTTTCTCCTTGAGAGAGGAACGTATTGCAATATCTTCTGTTATTTTACACTACGTTAGCCACTTGATTACATCTCTTTAATAAGGTATAGCTATCATAAAGAAGCATGTGTATTCATGATGAGGAGAACGTATGGAACGTGATCTGACTATACCTACTGTGTTACCATCTGCCAGGGTGGCACAACCATTGGCGCGCAAGCTCAAACGCTGGTTTTCGACGGGTCAGGCTTATTTGTATCTCTTGCCAGCTTTTGTGATTCTGGGTATTTTCGCGTATGCACCCGCCGTTTTTGTGTTCTACATGAGCCTATTTAAGTGTAATTTTCTTGTGCATGGCGATCAACCCTTTACAGGACTTGGCAACTATGAATTTCTGCTCCATGATCCCAATTTCTGGCAGGCGCTGCAAACTTCAATTCTCTATGTTGTGGTCTCAGTGCCATTGGTGCTGTTTCTCGCACTGTTCCTGGCAATGATCTTGATATCGGGCATTCGTGCGAAAGCCTTCTGGCGACTGGCTATTTTTTCGCCTTTCATTACGCCGTTAGTGGCGACAACCTCTATCTGGTACTGGATGTTCGATAATTATCATGGCTTGTTCGATGGCATTTTGCGCATCTTTCATCAGCAGCCGATTGACTGGTTAGGTGACCCACACTGGACCTTGCTCAGCATCATCTTCTATACAACCTGGAAATCAGCAGGTTTTAGTGTCGTACTGTTTATGGCCGGTTTGGGCAATATCTCTCCCTCGCTGTCAGAGGCGGCGCGTGTCGATGGAGCGAATGCCTGGCAAATTTTCCGCTATATCACCTGGCCTTTGCTGGTTCCAATCACGCTGGTCGTGATGCTGCTGGGGACAATTGAGGCGTTCAAGATGTTTCAGCCTGTTTTTCTTTTTGTTGGTGCGGATGGTGGCACAAATAATTCTGCGCGCACACTCGGGCTTTACCTCTTCTCGGAAGCATTCTCGACTAACTCGCACGATGGGCTAGGAGCGGCGATCTCAGTCGTGATCTTCTTGCTCGTATTCACATTTTCTGTCGGTCAGTTGATTTTCACGCGGCGCGATGCAGTGGAAAGCTAGTAAGCGAAAGGGGCAGTAAAGATGGCAACAATCCGTTCGCGCAACAGTTCGGTATCGCGTATGCAGCGTTGGCGCATGCTCCCACGTGTGATTTTTCTCTATGGGATTGCAGGTATAGCCGCCTTGTTTGCGCTCTTTCCGTTTTATTGGATGCTTGTTACGTCGTTGTTGACAACACATAGTGCGTTTGATACAAACCCGCATTTTTGGCCTGATTGGGCGTGGACTAACTACGTGCGGGCCTGGCAACTGGTTCCCTGGGCGCAATATTTTGCCAATAGTGTGTTTATTGCGACCTGTACAGTAGCCCTGTCAATTGTGACTTCGCTGCTGGCAGCCTATGCCTTTGGCACGATGAAGTTTCCAGGGCGAAACATCCTCTTCCTGGCAATTCTGGCCTTAATCATGATTCCGGGCGAGGCAACGCTGATTCCCAGCTATCTGATTGTCTCGTCGCTGCACTGGATCGATACCTATCAAGCACAAATAATTCCCTATGGTGTGAGCATTTCGGGCATTTTCCTGCTACGCCAATTTTTTCTCTCATTGCCATCGTCCCTCTGGGAGGCGGCTCAGCTTGATGGCTGCTCGCGCCTTGGTTATCTCTGGCGCATCGCCGCCCCGTTAGCGCGTCCTGCAATTGCGGTCGTCGCTTTGCAAGTGTTTATCGGAAGCTGGAATGCGTTCCTCTGGCCCTATCTCGTGACCAGTTCGGACGCGCTTCGTCCTGTAGAGGTTGGTTTACAGGCTTTTATTACTGCGGATGGCACAGACCCGACCGGGCTGGCTGCTGCCGCCGCTTTTACCACCCTGCCTGTGTTGGTCATATTCCTGATTGCGCAGCGGCAATTCATCGAAGGTATCACTGCTGGCAGTACAAAAGGTTAATGTTGTTTTCGTAGCTATTCAGTGTATTGTGGTGTACTGAGAACGTTCAGCTTTTAACTACGTAGTAGTAGCTGAGATATAGTAGTGCGTTTATTTGGTAGTAATAGAGAATACTATACCGAAAGGAAGAATTATGCGACGCAATTGGTTATCTGTGACTTCGCTGTTCGCATTGGCCATGATGATGTTCCTGAGTGCATGTGGAGGGAGCAGTTCAAGCACTAGCAGTAGCTCGTCGAGTTCTAGTAGTACTGGCGGTTTAGATGCCAGCAAGAAATATACCGTAAGTTTTTGGGATGCCTTCCCAACAGGAGCAAACAAAAAAACGGTAGATGCGTTGGTCACGCAGTATGAGCAGCTCCACCCAAATGTCACAGTCACTGTGCAGGCATATGACTCGTATACCACCCTTAAGACGAAGATCACGGCAGGGATTGCTGCCGGCAAACCACCTGCTATTGCGCAAGTCTACGAAGAGTGGGCAACGCAGTATCAGCAAGCAGGGGCATTACTCTCGCTGCAACCGTTTATTTCGGGCAAGGATGGTCTGAGCCAGAGCGATCTCTCGGATTTCTATCCCGTGATGCTCAAGGATGGGCAGATAAACGGGACGCAGTATATGTTGCCGTTCAACAAGAGCGATGTTGTGCTGTACTATAATGTCGATGCCTTGCAGAAATTAGGCATTACTCCTCCAACCAGCATCAAGGAGCTTGAGAGCGATCTGACAAAGGTCACGAAGTCCGATGGTTCTCGCTGGGGTCTTTCCTATGTGCCAGATGTCGATGGCTGGTCCATTCTGTATAAGGCGTTGGGTGGCACTGATTTCGTCTCGAGCGATGGCAAAACCGCTAATTTTGCTAGCAGCACGAATGCTCCCTATGCCAAACAAGCGTTGGGCGAACTGGCTCCGTTAGTGAAAGCTGGAGCGATTCATATCGTCAAAGGCTTTAGCTGGGAGAATGATTTTGACTCGCAGAAATCGCTTTTTGCGCTTTCCTCGATTGCCAGCTACCCATTCCTGAAGAGTGCCATCAATGGAGCTTTCCAGTTCAACGAGATGCCGATACCGGCTGGCCCGGCTGGTCAGTTCACAGTGATGTATGGTACGAATTTGGCCCTCTTCTCTGGCCTAGATAACGATACACAGGCGGCTGCCTGGAGTTTTATGAAATTCCTGACCAGCGCGCAAGCGAACTCAGCCTTTGTGCTGGGCACAGGCTATATGCCCACGCGCCAGTCCGTTTTCTCAGGGACCACATTGCAGGATTATTATGCCAAGACCCCTGCACGCAAGGCTGGCCCCCAATCGCTCAGTTTTAGCTTTGTGGCCTCAGCTGTGCCCGCCTGGGACCAGTGCCGCAATATCATCTCGGATGCATTTGTCAGTGCCTCGACCGGGCAAAGTGCTGTCGATGCAGCTTTTAGCAAGATGACGCAAAGCTGTAATTCAGCCCTCGCTCAGGGCTAGCCTAGATTAGGGCAGCCTGTTCTGCTCGAAAAGCCGCAAAGAAGCGTAAAGACTGATTGATCGCGTCCCTAGTGCTCTGTCAAACGTGTCGGATGACATTTGACGGAGCACTAGAGTTTTTACAGGTACATTATTCGTGTAATTTCTCCTCAATTGATGCGTATTGGATGCGATGAAGTGCTTATTTGTCGTGGTGTTGCCCCAATTTCTCTTCAAGGAACCAGAAAGCCTCGCTACGTGAGCGAATTGCGCCCTCGCTCTGTGCCTCTGCGATCTCATCCAACAATTGTCCAAGCTGCGGACCCGGTTGAATACCGAAATGATGCATGATTTCTTCTGCTTGAATCAGGCGCGGTGGCAGGATGCTCTGGCGTTCACGGATATAGCGCGTGAGCAGGATGCGTACCGCAGAGAGATGGCGTTCCCAATTGGGGAGTAGCGGCTCTGGTCCACGCATGGCGAGATGGTCGGCGAGTGAGATCACAGCCACGGCAATCCCAGTTGGGCCGAGATCGAGGAAATAGCGGCGAATAGCCCGTTGTGTGAGTGGAGTATTGCTGAGTTGACCAGGGCGCATATGGTGAGCGGCGACCTGTTGCGCGAGGCGCGTAGCATGCGTGTTTGCGCCGATGCGGTGCATGATTTGTTGCACCAGTGGTACACCTGCCTGTGGATGCCCATAAAAGTGAATATCACCATTGCTATCGACCGCGTAGGTGACTGGTTTGCCGATATCGTGTAGGAGGGCGGCCAGTTTCATTGCGGGCGACGTGAAGGACGCTACCGTTAATATCTGTTGCTCTTCTGCTTCGCGCAAGAGGGCCTGTAAGCTTAACAGGTCATCGGCGGTATGTATTGCCAGCGGCGACTGATGGAGCTGCTCGGCAGGCAGCTGTAATTGTGTCATCAGAAATTCCAGCGCGGAGACGGTTTCAAGCGAGTGCTCAAAAACATCCCAGTGGTGGAGTTCAGGCTGAGGCATACCACGCGCTGCAATGAATTCGGGCATCAGGATAGTGAATAGGCCAAGCCTATCAAGCAGACGCAAATGCGTAGTTGCACTGGTTGGTGTCAGAATAGCATACATCTCTTCATGAATACGCGATGCGGCAGCTTGCAGTAAAAGATGAGCATCGCGTTTGATGAGCTTTTCTGTATGTGGGTCGATAGAGAGTGCATGATGAATTGCAAAGCGCACGGCACGCAGCAGGCGCAGCGGATCGTGCTGAAAAACAGTATCAGTGACTGTGCGCAGTGTGCGCGTGTGGATGTCGGCAAGGCCGTTGGCAGGGTCAATCAATGCGGAAGAAAGGCAAGCTGACTCGCCTTTCCAGATTGCGATGATTTCATGCAAGGGGATTGCAAGGGCGTTGATCGTAAAGTCGCGTTGGAGGAGATCATCCTGTATGAGCATGCCATGCATGGGGGCAACATCAAGTGTTAGCTCATCGTCCGCGTATTTTACAATGATGCGCGAGGCTTTTTCATGCAGATGCACATAATAGCCTTCAAGCATGTCGGCGAGCCTGGGCGCAAGGCGTGGTACGCTGTCGCCGATGACGATATCCCAATCGGTGACAGGCTGTTGTAGCAAGAGGTTACGAATGGAGCCGCCAACTACGAAGGCCTCGCAACTATGTTTGAGAAAGAAATTGTGTGTTTTCTCTAAAACAGACAGAGTTTGCTCGTCAAGACTATCTTCATGTATGGTCATATCTTCCCTGCTCATTGCTGACTCATTGGTCTCTTGTGGTATATGGTATCACCGCTGTCCAGTAGGAGGAATATCCCTTAAGTTTCAGAACTACCCCTGAAAAAATTCGGAAGTATTTCCGGTTATCTCTATACGACAATAGTGTTATACTTTCTCCACATATAAGCTTGGGTGGTGAGCAAATGAAATTTGTGCAGGGAGAAACGCGAAAGAGAGGACACTCTTGGCAGAACAAGCACAAAAGGCACTGGTAGCTTTTGACACTGACCACATTAAACGCTACGTCTTTGCCACAGATAGACTTAAAGAGATACGCGGGGCCAGTTCTCGGTTAGATCGCCTCAACCGTGATGATATGGTGAAAATTGCAAAACAGTATGGTGCTGAAGAGATATATGCCAATGGCGGTTCCGGTTTATTTCTTATTGATGCCGATGGAGCTGAGACGCTTGGAAGTGCAGTCCAGCAAGTATATCGTAATAAGACAGAAGGAGGAGCATCTATTACC
>DAICZM010000216.1 GCA_027311145.1 Ktedonobacterales bacterium | reverse complement strand
TTCCTGTTCTATCCAAGTAGACAAAGAGAAGCACCTGGGGAGATACGTTACCCCAGGTGCGTATTTGCAGGCCCTAGTCGTAATGTGACATAGTTGTCATCCTTTCAGCACGCACAATCCTATCTGTGTATGAGCGCAAGTGTCGCTCGCGTGGCGACCTTGCCCCAACTTTGCTATGGGTGTGGATATGCAACGTTTGGACCCCAGGAGAGCAGGAAGTGCAAGATATTGAAATGCATGGTGGTTGAGATGATGAGCGAGACAACGATAAGTGCGGTCAGGGCGAGTAGAACGAACAGGATTGCGAGTTGCTGTTTGCGATAGAGGGAGAGCATGGATGGCACTTCCTTTCTGACTGGCAGGTCGCCAATGAAGGTCATTGACCTTTGTGCATGTTTCAGATGTTTTGCTTATTTTCTATGCCTGTGCGTATCGAACGTTTTCAGTACGCTTGGCTTGTCTAAAATATACCTGAGGAGGGGGGTAAAAACAGTGTTCTTCTGCTGTATATCGGAGCGAATGCTTGTGGCAATCGTTGTGTGAAGGTATGATGCTAAAGGGCGGTGCTAATAGCGTGACTCCGCAATGATCGCATAATGAGGCTGGCGTCTCAAATTGAGGCGGACATCCACGAATTTTGAGATGTTCTTATACATGCCTAAGAAAAGACAGAGTGCAAGTGTCCAGTGCCCAGGTTGCTGACGATGTTGTGCAGTCCCGTTTGACAAAGCACTCTGTGTAACATGAGGCTCACCCATGGACGTGCTGCACTATGCATCACTGGCTGCTTTTTTGAAAGCGTGCCAGATCATATTTGACGAGGCGTTCGTCCAGTTGCGCCCGGCACTCCGCGAAAATATCCTGGGCCTCGTGCAGATAATTGAATGCTTGCGCCGTTTCTGTGGGCTGGTTTTGGAGCAGAGCCAGCCCGTAGTGATGGATGGTGCGCGCATATTCCAACAACATGCCACGCGCCCGAAAGGTGCTACGCGCCTCTTGAAAGAGCGCGTGGGCCGCCTCGATGTTGCCCTGTGCTGCCTGGATCGAACCGAGTACGCGCTGGGCACGCGCACTCAGCCAGAGCAGTTCATACTGCTGGGCTTCCGCGAGAGCCTGTTCGGCCAGTTGCTGGGCATTCTCTGCATATCCTGCCATAAATTCGGCCTGGGCCAGGCTTAAACGCCCCTCCGTTCTGGTTTCTGCTTCAATGCCATCCAGGCGAACTAAGCGTAATAAGGCTCTAATTGCTTGCTGGTGCAGGCGTATTTGGCGCGGTTGCTTATTGGGTTCGTCTAAACTTGATAAGAGGGCTTGAGAGATGCGTAAATTCCCAAGTGCAGCAAGTGCAAAACCCGTATAGGAAGCAACATGTCGTGAGCGCAGGTTTATTAAAACCTGAAGTAGCAAATTATGTGCCGTTATAACATTCCCAAGTTCCTGCAATGCGGTAGCGAGAAAAATACCCCATAGACTTACAGAGATATTGTCGTTAGTTTTTTTCGCTAGAGCTATGGCTTCTTTAAGTTCTTGCTCTGCCTGGAACAAATTGCCCAAGCGTATATCAGATATTCCTAAATTGCCTATAGCAAATGATACTAAAGGAAGTTCTCCTATTCGCTCTGCAAGGCTGAAAGAGCGGCGTAACATGGATTGTGCCTCTGAATAGTTTGTTTTTCTGAGATAGGTATCTCCTAAATCACAGCAAACGATAGCAATTTCCCGTAAACGTTCGTTTTGTTCGTATAAAGTTAACGATATATTCATATATTCTAATGCGGTTGTGCTTTGTCCCATACTATTTGCGGTATTTCCCAACAGAACGTAGGTACGCCCAATATCTACGGGGTCACCGGCGATGGTACGTCGGATGCGGTGGAGTTCGTCCTGGCCCGGCACGCGTTCCTCAACGGCGTGCTGGAAGAGGTCCAGTGCCTCCAGAGCGAGGTGGCGTGCCTCCTCATAGGCTCCCTCGCGCCAGTGCGTATAGCTACGCAGGAAGTGCAGGCGACCCCACACCGCCCCATCCGCGATAGCGGCGGCTCGCAAGACCTGTTCGCCACGCTCGATATAGCTGCGGGCCTGGGCATTGTCTCCCATGTCGTACCAGGTTTGCCCGATTTCACAGAGTAGCATGGCCTGAAGTAGGGCCTCCTGGCGTGCATTGGGTGGGGCCTGACGCGCATAGTGACGTTTGCGCAGTTCAAGGGCTTGCTCGTAGTAGCTACGTCCAGCCTCGTATTTGCCTTGCACACTGATACATTCGCCCAGGCACTCCAACAGGTAGGAGCGATGTGGGCGTTCACTCTCGTTGGGTGTCAGATGTTCGAGAGTCAGCCGATAGTAGTATTCGGCATCAGGATAGACCGAGAGACTATAGGCGCGTTTGGCCGCTAGTTCGGCATAGTGGGCGATGGTTGGTGCAGGCGCGCCACCGCGCAGGAGGTGGTAGACAATGGTCGCAGCACCCTCTTCCTCATGCTGCTGGTAAACGCGACGCAGAATATCGGCTGCGCGGCGGTGCAGGCTGGCACGGCGGGCTGCGGAGAGCTGCTCATAGAGATGGTTCATCAGGAGTGGATGCCAAAACTGATAGGTGACCAGTGTGCCTGTGCCTTCTTCTGTAATCATGCCCGATTTCAAGGCCTCTTCGAGTAAGTCCAGCACAGTATCTTCGCTGCTACCGGCTGTATTGGCGTCCATCTCGTAGATCACGGGAAACTCGAAGGGGCCGTTGAGGACAGCAGCTTTGCCGAGGAGACGCTGGCAGGCGGTACTCAAGCGGCCTAGACGCAATTCTAGGACGGCGTTGATCGTATCGGGCAATGCGGTAATCAGCGGGTGTGGCACGCCGATGCTATCTTGCGCAGATGCAAGCGGAAGTGCGCCCCCATTCTGTACGACAGGTGAAACACGCGCCAGCTCTTCAGCGAAGAAAGGGTTGCCAGCAGCGCGTACCTTGATATGCTGAATGATTGCTTCGAGAGAGATGGTGGTGGTGGCGACGATATCGGTGAGCAATTGCGAGACGAGCGTGGCAATCTGCTCATCGCTCAGCGGTTCCAGGGCGAGTGTCTCGATGGCATGTTCGCGTTGCAGATCGGTCAGCAAGGGTCGTAGAGGATGATTGGGAGCGAGTTCATTTTCGCGGCACGTGCCAATGATCACAATTGGATGCGCATGAATGCGTCGAGCCAGATAGGCCAGCAGTTCGCAACTGCTACCATCGGACCATTGTAGGTCGTCCAACACGATTAGCAGCGGCGTGCCTCCGCTAATCGTGACAAGCAGTTCGCGTGCTGCCTCCCAGAGGCGCAATTGCTCTTGCTCCGGCGGGAGTGGTGTAGAGAAGGCGACTTGTGGCATCAGGTCTTGTAGTTCTGGCAATAAGACGCAGAGGGGTTGATAGACCAAAGGCCGCTTGCTGATCTCCTGGCGCGACCAGGTGCCTTGACTCATGGCCTTGCGCAAGACTTCTGTCCAGAGGCGATAGGGGATATTGCTTTCCTGGGTGTAGACGCGACTCCACGCGACGGCCCATCCATGTCTCCTGACATCGCGCCCGATCTCTTCGGCGAGGCGTGTCTTGCCAATGCCCACCTCACCCATCAGAAGCATGGACTGTGGGCGGCGTTGCGTATCAAGTGGTAAAAGGGTTGCGCGGCGTTGTCCGGGCAAACGGAACTTTGCGGCATGTTCGGTCGTAGAGACAAGGCTTTGTAGCACCGCCAATTCGTGTTCACGGCCTACTAACTGGCTCTGGTGACTGCGCCCAATCTGAATGATTGGATTATCACTGCTGAGTGGGGGACGTTGTGCGCTCGCCTCTTGGCCTCGCAAACGGTCCGTGCTAGTAAAGTGTATCTTATGTGTGCCGCTCAGTTTGTCACTGCCCTGGCGGATGGCTTCGTAGATCGCGCGTGTTTCTGGAAGCGGAGCGACATGGTATTCCTGCTGCAAGACGCCGGCAAGCCGTTTATAGATGCGCATCGCTTCGCCTCGCCGTCCCATTTGTGCGAGCAGGCTCATCATGCGTTGCACGGCGGCCTCATTGGCGGGGTCAGTTGCGAGCAGACGATCAAGCAGATCGAGTGCGCCTGCTAGAGCATCGCGGGCGATGCGCAGGTCAGCCAGCTCGAGTAGCGCGCCAATCCAACTGCGGCGGAGAGCGTCACGGCGCATTAGGGTCATTTCCATGGCACGTTCTTCGGGCAAGAACTCACCGCCATAAAGCGTAACAGCCTCATCGAGCAACTTTTCGATCTGACCGGGATCATTACTGGCGTGGGCTTGAGAGAGCAGGTGTTCAAAAACGTCGCAATCGATCCAGATGAGGTTCTGTTCGGCTAGGACCAGCGACTCGCGTTCGGTCAACAGTAGGGGCGAGGAGGCAAGGCGCTCACGTGTTGGCTCGAAGACATGGCGAAGACTATGGACGGCGCGGTCGAGCCGACTGGCAGCAACTTCAAGTTCTAATTCGGGCCAGAGCAGGTCCATCACCTGT
The DNA here is from genome assembly GCA_027311145.1 of Ktedonobacterales bacterium. GTDB lineage: Bacteria > Chloroflexota > Ktedonobacteria > Ktedonobacterales > Ktedonobacteraceae > DTNP01. The sequence continues at coordinate 3,338 of DAICZM010000216.1, read as the reverse complement.
TCGCGTGCCAGCTTGTGTGTTGGATTGCTGACCAGACAACAGAGGATAGAACGTGCGCGCTGGTGTTGCCAGGCTGCGTCGGTTACGGTTTGCCATTCCATGCCTTCGTGTCGTTCCAGCCGAAACTGTCCAAATGTGTAGATACGAAGCACAGTTGGCTCGTGCTGGCGTGCCAGGACTGTGGCCTCCTGCACGCCTTCGATAGCAGCGAGGGCATCCGGTGGAAGTTGCTTGCCGATGTAGGTGCGTATCGTTTTGCCCTTGACGGTCTGGTAAGAATACCAGTATGGCCCGTGTCCGGTTCCCTCACGACACTTGCGACAGCGAGGCTTTCCGCAGTAGCTAACCTGCTGGTGATAGGTTATCTTACTGTTCATCCGTTATGCTCCAGGCCTGCAATTTTACAAAACTTCAACAACTGTATTATGGCACATCAATAGACATTAAACGGGTAAGAAGAGCCTTTTAGTATACAGGCATCGCGTGATGCCTGCTTTTGTCAATCAATTCTCTATCATACGTTACACAAACAGAAACCTCAACCTGCTAGCCCGATTTATAACAGAGAACGGGTGACGCCCCCGTCAACTTGAATTGTTGCGCCTGTAATGTATGCTGCTTGCTGTGAAGCCAGAAAAGCGACGAGTGCGCCTAATTCTTCTGGTTTGCCAAGCCGTTGCATGGGAATGTCACGTGCCATCTCTTTGAGAATAGCCTCGGCGTTGCCTCCGTGTTGTAGCTGTTCGTCGAGGCGCGCAAGCTGGCGGATGCGGTCGGTCAAGATGCGACCGGGGCAAACATTGTTGACGGTAATATTGTAGGGAGCCAGTTGCGTTGAGAGTGTTTTTGCCAGACCAATCACGCCCGGGCGAATGGAGTTGGAGAGGAGTAGGTTATCAATAGGTTGTTTGACAGATGTGCTGACAATATTGATGATACGCCCACTGCCACGCGCACGCATAGCAGGTAAGACAAGACGGATCATGCGCACTGTGCTGAGTAAGTTCAATTCAAACGCAGCCTGCCAGTGGGTGTCGTCGAATTGCTCGAATGTGCCGGATGGTGGGCCACCCGCGTTATTGACTAGAATATCAACATGCCCAAACGTCTGTAGGGCAGCTTGCATGATCGTTTCCAGGTCTGTCGCTTTGGTGACATCGGTTGGCACGGCCAAGACCGCGCTGCCGTGTGTGCGTTCGATCTCTTGTGCCACTTCTTCTAATGCCGTCTGGTTGCGTGCCCCTATGACGACGCGTACCCCCTCTGCTGCTAAAGCCTCGGCACTGGCACGTCCCAGCCCCTTGCTTGCAGCTAAAACAATGGCGACTTTGTCATGTAATCCGAAGTCCATCTCTTTTTCCTTTCAAGTGTGCCGTTTACTGTGCAATGCGTGGAAAGACGCTGCTGGCGAAGGCGTGGATACTTTTGATGTCATCCATTGCAAACCATTGCAGCATAAACTCTTCAACGCCTGCCTGTATATAGGTCTGTATCTGTTCCACAATCATATCCGCTGTACCGACCAATGCCTGCCCCTTCTGGCTCAGTATGCTACACACCTCTTCCAGCGACTTGCCCGTAAACTCAGGGCGTGTATGCCGCCATGCGAGCTGCTGCTCAACTTCTGCCATGTCACGTCCGAAAATCAGCGTGAGCATGAGCGTTCTCTGTACCTCTTTGGGTTGCCGACCAGCCGCCACTAGCAGGGTGTCAAGGGCCAGTGAACGCTCTTGAAACGCGGCAGGCGACAGATAGACGCCGTTCCAGATAGCGGCATAACGAGCAGCAAGGGGTAACGTGCGTTTCATGCCGTTGCCGCCGATCAGGATGCGTGGCCCACCGGGACGCTGTGGACGCGGCAAAAGAATGGCCTCACGCAATTGAAAGAAACGCCCTTCATAGGTGACTGGTTCATCGCTGCGCAACAGACGGGTGATGACTTCCAGGCCTTCTTCCAGGCGACCCATGCGTGTCGTGGTATCGCCCAGGTCAAAGCCGAAATGCGTGTGTTCGCGTTCCTGCCAACCGCTGCCCAGGCCGAGGATCATGCGCCCGCTGCTCAGATCATCCAGGGCGGCGGCTTGGCGTGCTAGTAGGGCGGGATGGCGAAACGAGAGCGGTGCGACCAGCGGCCCAAAATGGATGTGTTGTGTATGATCTGCCAGATAAGAGAGGGAGACGATCATCTCTAGTGAGTCCTTATCAGGGGCGCCCATATTCGTAAAGTGGTCCGAGCGGAACAGGCCGGCGAAACCCAATGCCTCGGCCTCAGCCACGAGACGCCGCCATCGCGCCCATGTTAATCCGTCTTGTCCCTCGATCATCAGAGAAAGTGCCACCATGATGTCTACTCCTACAATGCTCGTAATATCAATAAATATTGGCCTGCCAAAACAGGCCAACGCTAGAAAATATTCTCCATCATAGCATGCATATGACACGATTTGCCACTATCTTTGTGCTGTGCAGACCGTAATCAAGGCGCACTCCTGTGATATAATTTCGACAACTGCGCGTATGCTTGTTTGTATCATGCCACATGCGTGTAGTGAGTATCTCCTTTTTTAACCTGTATTTCACCTGTATTCGGTTAGAAAGCGTGTCACATGGCAGAGCAATCCTTTTTAGTGCATGACTTGACTGTAAGCGAGACAATATCCCTCTCCGCTGCATTGTTCCGTTCCCTCAAATGGCGTCTGATTGGTCCCTATCGCGGCGGGCGCGTCGTTGCGGTTGCTGGTGATCCAGTCGATGCGCAGACCTTTTATTTTGGCTCAACGGGCGGCGGTGTCTGGAAGACGAACGATGGCGGCATGACCTGGGAAAATGTCTCCGATGGCTATTTCAAACGTGCCTCCGTTGGCGCAATTGCCGTTGCTGAGTCTGACCCCAATGTGATTTATGTTGGCATGGGCGAGTCCACCATTCGCGGTAATGTCTCGCATGGTGATGGCGTCTACAAATCGACCGATAAAGGCCGCACATGGATGCACCTGGGGTTGGCGGAGACGCGCAATATCGCTAAAGTGCGCGTGCATCCCCACAATCCCGATATCGTCTATGTTGCCGCTCTGGGCCATGCGCACGGCAATAACCCAGCGCGCGGCGTCTATCGCTCCCTTGATGGCGGTGCATCCTGGCAACATGTCCTCTATCGCTCTGAGAAGGCGGGAGCCATTGACCTCGCGCTCGATCCGCAGAATCCGCGCATCATGTTCAATTCCCGGACCGACAAGCATCCGAACGGATTGGCGAATCGCAGCGGTCTTTTGGGCAAGCATCTGACAGCCCACGGAAGCGCGACCGTGACGGGCATTTTCGACGGCGATGTCGAGAAT
>DAICZM010000215.1 GCA_027311145.1 Ktedonobacterales bacterium | reverse complement strand
CACTAGCTATCAAACAGTGCTACCTATCTACGATAGAGAACACTATCCCCTACAAAGAGCTGCCGTGCTGAATGACCTGGGCCGCACTTACCTCAATAACCCGCTCGGCGACCGCACAACAATGCTCAAAAAAGCCATTGAATGCCACGTAGAGGCCCTTCAACTGTATACGCCCGAAACATCTCCTGACGAATGGGCATGGACACACTGTTATCTTGGTGATGCATATAAAGGGTATAGTCGTGCGACAGCAGATCAGGCCCATGAACATTATCAACTCTCGCTCAGCATGCCAGAGGCCAAAGCTCCCGTCCTTTATGCCCGCAACCGACTGAAGGAATTAGACCAGCCTTCAACATAGGGACGTAACGCTATCTCTCATCACATTTGACACACACACACTCAAAGTTTTTGATGTGTACAACTCACCGTGCTATACTACGTAATAGCAATACGACATGTTCTTCGCAAAGAGGAGGTTAGTCCCTCATGAAAATCGAGCGATTTACAGATAAAGCACGGGAAGCAATTCAACAGGCATCCGAGATCGCACAACGTCTCAATCACGGCCAGATTGAGGTCGAGCATCTGCTGGACGCCCTTCTGCAACAGGAAAACGGCGTCGTACAGCAGGTCATTCAGAAAAGTGGTGGCAACCAGGCCACCGCTCTAGGCATCATCGAGCAAGAGCTTGAGCGCATGCCGCGTGTCTACGGTGGCAGCGAACCGGGCATCTCGCCACGTCTCCGTCGTGTCCTCGAAGATGCCTGGAACGAAATGAACAATTTCAAGGATGAGTATCTGAGCGTCGAGCATCTTTTGCTGGCAATGTTCGATACCGAGAGTACTGCGCAACGCGCCCTCAAAGCGGCAAGCTTGAGTCGCGATCAGGTCTTGAAAGCCCTCACCGCCATTCGCGGAGCGCAACGGGTCACGGACCAGAACCCAGAGGGCAAATATCAGGCATTAGAGAAGTATGGACGCAACCTGACCGAGCTGGCAAGTCAAGGCAAACTCGACCCCGTGATCGGGCGCGACGAGGAGATTCGCCGCGTCATTCAAGTCCTGAGCCGTCGCACCAAGAACAATCCCGTTCTGATCGGCGAACCTGGCGTCGGCAAAACCGCTATCGTCGAAGGACTGGCCCAGCGTATCGTGCGCGGAGACATTCCCAAAACCCTCGCCGATAAGCAGGTTATCACGCTCGACCTCGGCGCGCTGGTCGCGGGAGCCAAGTATCGCGGCGAATTCGAGGAACGTCTGAAAGCCGTCTTGAAAGAGGTAACGAGTGCCGAGGGCGGCATCATCCTCTTCATTGATGAGCTACACACGCTTGTCGGGGCGGGGGCGGCAGAAGGTGCAATGGATGCCTCGAATATGCTCAAGCCGATGCTGGCACGCGGCGAACTGCACTGTATCGGCGCGACCACGCTGGACGAGTATCGCAAACATATCGAGAAGGACGCGGCCCTGGAGCGGCGTTTCCAGCCCGTTGTAGTCGATCAGCCCAGTGTCGAGGACACAATCAGTATTCTGCGCGGCCTCAAACAACGCTACGAGGTCCATCACGGCGTGCGTATTCAGGATAGCGCACTGGTCTCCGCCGCAATGCTCTCCAACCGCTACATCACCGACCGTTTCTTGCCCGACAAAGCAATTGACCTGATCGACGAGGCCGCTAGCCGCCGCCGAGTTGAACTGGATAGCACCCCAAGTGAGATTGACGCCCTTGATCGTCGCATTCGTCAGCTTCAGGTTGAACAAGAGGCATTAAAGAAAGAGACCGACGTTGCCAGCCGCGAACGGCGTGAACGGGTCGAGCGCGAGATCGCCAATCTCAACGAACAGCTACACACGTTGCGCATGTCGTTAGAGAGCGAGCGCGAACCAGTTGAAGAGATGCGCCGTCTGAAGAAAGAACTCGAACAAGCGCAAGTAGATATGGAGCGAGCCGAACGCGAGTATCGCCTGGACGAAATGGCGCGTCTGCGCTACGGCGTCATTCCCGACCTGGAACGTCGCATTCAGAGCATGGAGGCGCAACTGACGAACATCAAAAGTGCGCGTATGCTTAAAGAAGAGGTTGATGCCGAGGATATCGCCGAAGTGGTTTCTAAATGGACGCACATCCCTGTCACTAAATTGATGCAAGCGGAAGTGCAGAAATTGTTGATCATCGAGGACCATCTACGCGAGCGCGTAGTGGGACAAGATCAGGCATTGCAGGTTGTCGCGGACGCCATTCGCCGCTCACGGGCGGGTCTGCAAGACCCCAATCGTCCGCTAGCGAGCTTCCTTTTCCTGGGTCCAACAGGTGTTGGCAAGACCGAACTCGCACGCACGCTGGCAGAATTTCTCTTCGATGACGAACAGGCTATCATCCGCATCGACATGTCGGAGTACATGGAGAAATTTTCGGTATCGCGTCTGATTGGCGCGCCGCCGCGCTATGTCTGCTATGAAGAGGGCGGTCAGCTTACGGAAGCGGTACGTCGCCGTCCCTACAGCGTGATCCTCTTGGACGAGATTGAGAAGGCCGCGCCCGATGTCTTCAATGTGCTACTCCAGGTCCTCGATGATGGACGCCTCACTGATGGACAGGGTCGCACGGTCGATTTCAAAAACGCAGTCATTATCATGACCAGCAACGTCGGTTCGCGCTGGCTACACGAGTTTGACGGCATGGATGAAGAGGATATGCAGCGCACAGTGCGCCAGCACCTGCGCGAAGAAGGCTTCCGTCCAGAATTCATCAATCGCATTGACGAGATTATCGTCTTCCATCAACTCGGACGCGATCAGATGAAAAACATCGTAGAGATTCAACTCAGGTGCATCACACCGCGTCTGCAAGAGCGGCAGATCACACTCTATGTTACAGAGAGCGCGAAAGAGGTTTTAGCAAACGAAGGCTACGATCCACAATACGGGGCGCGTCCACTCAAGCGCGTCATTCAGCGCGGCATCGAGAACCGCATCGCACGTGCTATACTAGATGGAAGCATTCGCGACGGCGAGACGGTCACATTCGATGCCAGCGATGGCAAGCTGGTTATGACGACAAAGGAGCCAATGAGCAACGCGCATGAATAGAGCAACCCACGAGCAACTCATACAGGTACTCAGTGCCATTTCAATCCAAATCAGCGCGCTCCAAACGCAAGTCGGAGATGGTTCGCAGCAGCAGATCACCGACGCGCGAACGTTGCACGCTGGTCTCACACAAAGCGCGCAGATGGTACATGACGCACTCTATCTGGCACGTAGCGAACAGGCCGAGGAAACATTGCCCGAACTGGAAGACTCGACGTTGGCAAATGCACTCTCGTTGCTCATTGACCAGACAGCCGAGCAGCTAAATCTCTCCAGCCGCGTCTCGTTCTCCGGTGTTGACGAGCAGGGATGCTCCAAAGAACACACATTGTCGCCCGTTGCTGATCGTGTACTCTTCCTCACCGCACGCGAAACACTGTATAATGTGCGACAACATACAGGAGCGCATCTTCTGCGTATGAGACTACACTACACGCAAGACGATGTGCAGATGAGTATTGAAAACGACGGTATCTTTATTGGTCCAACTATTGAAGCAAGCAACATACAGCAATCCCCGGAGAGCGAAGCGGCACTTCCGCTTCCGCTCTCGTCATCCATGGCATCACGAGAACAAGAGGAACGCTATGAGCATAGCACACCCTCCATCATGCTAGACCTACGCACACGCATCGAACAGCTTGGCGGCACATTCAGCGAGCAACACGACGCACAAGGCACCCATACGCTCGTACATATCCCATATATAGTGCAAACACACAGTACATCAAAAACACCTCTTGTCTCATACACCGCACAATCCGCTAAAGCACCGGTTCCAGAGAAATTCACGCAAGTCAGCGTGCTGGTCGTTGAGCCACAGGCGGTGACACGGGCGGGACTGCGCCGATTGTTAGATAGCTATAGTGATTTGCGCGTTGTGGGTGAGGCGGCGGACGGCGTGCAGGCAGTCAGCGAGACGTTGGAACTGGGTCCACAGGTCGTGTTGATGGATGCCCATCTTCCCAATGGGCAGAGCATCGAGACACTGCGCCAGATCAAACAACTTAATCTCGAAACGCGCGTCTTGCTGCTCTCAACACAGGAGCGCGAAGAGTATCTCTATGAGACACTGCGTGCGGGAGCTGACGGCTATGTCCTTAAGGATATCGCCCCTGACGAACTGGCGCGCGCCATTCGCACAGTGGCACGCGGTGAGGTGCTGGTACAGGCACAATTGGCCGGTCGCCTGCTCTCACGCTTTGGCAAACAGGGCAAGGGCAACATCCCTTTTGAAACACTGACCGCACGCGAACTAGAGGTGCTACGCTTGCTGGCACGGGGTTTGCGCAACAAAGAGATTGCCGCCCGTCTCTTTGTCAGCGAGCGCACGATCAACTTCCACCTCGCCAACATCTATCAGAAGCTCAACGTATCTGGGCGCACCGAAGCGTTGAGTAAGGGCTTAGAGCAAGGGCTTATCAGCACATGAGAGCATCACGCCCTAGTCGCAGATAGGTTCAGCATGATATAATGCTCAAAACCCCCCTGAGAGGGCTATTGGCGAGAGGAGCGAGGTGAAGTCTTGTGTCTTCACCTGTGACGACATGTTTCGTAAGATTTTGATTGCTAATCGTGGTGAGATCGCGTTACGCGTCATTCGGGCCTGTCGTGAGATGGGCATTCAGAGCATTATCGCTCATTCAGAGGCGGATAGAGACTCATTGCCCGTGCGTATGGCAGATGAGCGCATCTGTATTGGCCCCGGACAAAGCGGCAAAAGTTATCTCAACATCCCCAATATCATCAGTGCCGCACTGATCACCAACGCGGAGGCGATTCATCCTGGCTATGGCTTTCTCTCCGAAAACACAAGTTTTGCCGAGATTTGCGCCGATGCCAATATCAACTTCATAGGCCCCCCAGCCAGCGTCATGTCGGTTATGGGCGATAAGGTATCGGCACGTGAGGCGATGGCGAAGGCCGGTTTACCGACCCTCACCGGTAGCCCTGTTGTGCGTACTGTTGCCGATGCATTGGATGTCGCCAAAGAGATTGGCTATCCACTGATGCTCAAAGCGGTTGCGGGTGGCGGCGGTCGCGGCATTCGCCTGATTCGCCGTCCCGATGAACTGGAACGTATCTTTACACTGGCACAAAATGAGGTACGAGAAGCCTTCCGCGACGATGGCATCTACTTTGAGCGTTACCTGGAGCGCGCACGCCATGTAGAGATTCAAGTGCTGGTAGATAGTAAAGGACATGGCATTCACTTGGGAGAGCGCAACTGCTCCTGCCAGCGGCGCAACCAGAAGGTGTTAGAGGAATCGCCAAGCCCCTTATTAACGGCTAAGTTGCGCAGCGAGATTGGCACAAAAGCCATTAAGGCCGTGCAGAAGGTTGGCTACCGCAATGCCGGCACGCTAGAATTTCTGCTTGATGAGCATAATCGCTATTATTTCATGGAAATGAATACGCGCTTACAGGTCGAGCATCCCGTCACCGAGATGGTCACGAGTTTAGACCTTGTCAAGGAACAAATCCGTATTGCAGCAGGCTTGCCGATGCAATTGCAGCAGCAAGATGTCAAATTTCACGGGCATGCCATCGAATGTCGCATCACGGCAGAGGATGCCGATAACGATTTTCGTCCCCAGACGGGCGTGATTGGGCAATATCTCCCCCCGGGCGGCCCAGGCGTGCGCGTCGATAGTCATCTTTTCACAGGCTACGAAGTGCCACCGCACTACGATTCCTTGCTCGCAAAACTCATCGTCTGGGCCGAGACACGCGACGAGGCCATTGCACGTATGCAGCGCGCCCTGGATGAGTTTATTATTGAAGGAGTGGCAACAACCATCCCTTTCCATCAACGTTTGTTGCGTCATCCCGGCTTTGTCAGCGGCGATACCTATACCCGCTTCATCCAGGAAGAGGCAGCCGCACTGGGTATTTAACGCGATGCGGAAGACGTTTCATTCGTTTAACAGAAGCAACAGTTATTTAATGGACAACATCAGTAGCAGCACACAGGAGGTGGCTTGATGTCGCGTGTAGTAGTAACCGGAGTAGGATTGATTACCTCGCTAGGCAACGATCTGGCAACGTCGTGGGCGGCACTCTGTCAAGGCCAATCGGGCATTCGAGAGATCACACGATACGATTCAAGTCAGCATCGTGTACATTTCGCGGGTGAGCTACGTGGTTTTGACCCCCTACGCTATATGGATCGCAAAGAGATTCGCCGCAACGACCCATATGAGCAGATTGCAATAGCAACGACAAAACAGGCACTTGCGCAAGCACAGTTGCAGATCACCAACGAAATCGCCGATGATGTGGGTGTCTATATTGGCAGCGGCATTGGCGGATTGAATACGCAGCACGAGCAGTTTAAAATACTTCATGAAAAAGGACCAGACCGCATCAGCCCATTTTTTATCAGCATGATGATTATCGATGGCGCGCCGGGCATTGTCTCGATTATGACAGGCGCACGTGGCCCCAACTGGGCCGCTGTTTCCGCCTGTGCCACTAGCGGCAATACGATTGGCGAGGCATGGGAAACGATCCGGCGTGGTGATGCCATCGCCATGATTGCAGGTGGAGCGGAAATGGCACTCACGCCTATCGCGATGGCCGCCTTTGATAATATGCATGCCCTGGCGCGCTTTAACGATACACCTGAGAGTGCGAGCCGCCCTTTCGACGCCACCCGCGACGGCTTTGTGATGGGCGAAGGCGCAGGCATGCTCATTTTGGAAGAGCTGGAATTTGCAAAGGCACGCGGCGCAACCATTCTGGCAGAACTGGTCGGCTATGGCAGTACAGGCGATGCTCATCACGTCACCGAGCCAGCTCCGGGGGGCGCGGGCCTGGTACGTGCAATGCGCCGCGCCCTGCAAAAAGCTGGACTGCGCCCAGAACAAGTCGACTATATCAATGCACATGGAACCTCAACGCAATATAATGATCGCACGGAGACGCAGGCGATCAAGACCGTTTTTGGCGAGCATGCCTATCAGGTTGCCATTAGCTCTACAAAATCAATGATTGGACACACGCTTGGAGCAGCAGGAGCGATTGAAGCGGTCATCTCGATTCAGAGCATCCTGACGGGCATCATTCCGCCAACAATCAATCTGCACCATCCCGACCCCGAATGCGACCTTGACTATGTGCCAAACGAGGCACGCCACACAACAGTGAATGTCGCAATGTCTAATTCGATGGGCTTTGGTGGTCACAATACCTGCCTGATCTTTAAGCGGTACGAAGAGTAATCACGATGAGTACACCACAAAAGAAGATCACGTGGCTTGAGCGCGTTGAAGCCATCATGCAGGTCCTTGAAGGCAGCTCGATTAGTGAATTAGAACTGAGCGAGGCAGGCATTGAGCTAATTATTCGCCGCTCACCAGGCATGGTGCTAGTACATGCATCTCAGCCTACCATGAGTAGCGCACACCCTGAAGGCGGAGCGCAGGCCGTGAGCCAGAACATGTCCAAGCCGGGCGTAGCTATCCTCGCACCGCTAACGGGCGTGTACTATGCGGCTGCTTCGCCCTCATCACCACCCTTTGTCAATAGCGGCGATATTGTGCAGGCCGGACAGGTCGTCGCGCTTGTGGAAGCGATGAAGGTTTTCAACGAAATCCAATCAGAAATCGCGGGGCGCGTGATTGAGTTACCAGCACAAAGCGGCAATGTTGTTCAGAAAGGTGAGGTGTTGCTCCGCATCGAACCACTCTAAACAACAGGATACTACTCTGTCAAACGTCATTGCGCACGTTTTTTGTGTCTGGGAGCAGGGCATGATAAATCACGCCCCTACAATTAATAAA
>DAICZM010000214.1 GCA_027311145.1 Ktedonobacterales bacterium | reverse complement strand
ATGGGAGCGGGTATGCCAATCAGCGGTGTTATCGGACGCGCGGATATCATGGATATCCCCCCTGCTGGCACACTTGGCGGCACATATAGCGGCAACCCAGTTGCTTGTGCCGCGGCCCTTGCTGTTCTTGATCTCTATGAACAAGAAGATCAGGCCGCCCTTGCACGCCGCATCGGACAGGCCGTGCTGGACAAATTCACACAACTGCAACAACGCTTCTCCTTTATCGGCGATGTGCGTGGACTGGGTGGCATGATCGCCATGGAACTGGTCAAAGACCCCACAACGAAAGAGCCTGATGCCCAAAAAACGGGGGCTATTCTCGCCGCTGCACACCAGCGTGGTCTCATTCTCATTCGGGCCGGCATGCTTGACAATGTCATTCGCATTCTTGTGCCATTTTGTATCACCGACGAGCAACTACAGTATGCACTCAACGCACTTGATGAAGCGGTTTCTAGTGTAGCACAACCACTACCAACTGCTGTTAGCTAATTTAAAACACCTGGGGATGCTCGGCATGAGCATCCCACACCGGCATTCAAGCTACTCAAAAATTGCCGCGCCCTACCATTGCGATGAAATACTGCTCTAGCAGAGTGGTACGCACCCCCGGTTTTCCATCGCCGATCACATGGTCATCTATCTGCACAACGGGCGTGATCTCCTTTGATGAAGACGTAATAAATGCTTCATCAATAGAAGCCAGCTCTTTTAGTAAGATCGGACGCTCCTCTATCCTAAAATGTCCTCGTGCCAGTTCCAGCACGACATTGCGTGTAACACCTAGCAGCACCCCACGACGCGGTGTCACCAATGTATCACCCTGGAACACAAAAAAATTGCTGCGCGTGCCCTCTAGCACCTGCTGTTGCTCATTCACAAATAGCGCATCCATAGCTCCATACCGAATAGCATTTTTCAATGAGCGCACGGCTGCCACATAGTTAACCGTCTTTGCCTCTGGCGCAACACGCTGTAAATCACTGGTAATCAGCTTGATGCCGCTGGCAAAACGCTCCATATCACGCTCACCGAGCGGAGTGATCAACACGGCTAGGGTTGGCTTTCCTGAAGGCAAAATGCCATCTTCGCTCTCACCGCCGGTGACCAGGATACGAATGGAGGCATGCTCGTAGGGATTCTTCTCAATAACCTCGTCAATAATCGCTGCAACAAATTCACGGGTATAGGGAACCTCCAAATCAATCAATGCAGCTGAACGTGCAAGACGGCTTAGATGCTCCTCTAAGTGAAATGGCCGCCGATGATACGTGCGGAGCGACTCGAACACACTATAGCCACGCAAAACGGTGATGTCATTGATCGAAAGGGTCGCCTCATTGGGATGAACCCAGCGTCCCCCAACATACCACAACGCAGTGTTATCCATCGCTTCCTCCTCTTGCTTTGTATTTGTAGCATATTCGCTCGTTTTTAAAAGATGCTTTTTTCGTGCAACCAGTCAATAAAGGCCTCGGGAACACGCATCGTCGAAAGACGGCCCTGACGCACCAGACTCCACTCATCAAAACGGTGGCTTTCTTTAATCTCACGCAAAGAGATCACGCGGGCGAAATGCTGGACAAAAGCGATATCGACCACCCAACTTTTCACATCATGCAGGTCGGGACGTGGCTCTGAAACCACACGTGCCCGACCAACAATTCCTGCTTCGCCCCCACTATGGTAGATTAACACCTCGTCACCAGGACACATCTCTTGGATCGCACGAACAGCTTGCGCATTGCGTACACCATCCCACGTCGTCGTGCCATCGCGCTCAAACTGCGCGATGCTATAGGTCTCAGGGTCAGTCTTGGCAAGAAAATAATGCATGCTCTTCCCTCTCTGTTTTCTTTCATCCTACATTCTCGTCCTCTCTCATTGTACCCAGCAGGTCAGTGAATGCCAAACATCTCAAAAATATCACAATCTCTTAAGAATATCTGCTTTTTATCTAACCTTTCACTCTGCATTGCGTAATAGATAAGGAAGTAACAAAAAGCATTGCCACAAGTTCGATCATACAATAAAAAGGAGAATATATTATGGCACATGCAGATCCAAACACATCAAATGTGGAACAACGACCAGCATATGAAGAGCTTCAGGTTGTAGGCGAACAGTTACTGAGCAAAATCAAAGAATTGATCCACGAGGGCAATGTGCGCCGTATCATTATTAAACAAGACGGCCACACCATTATGGAAATTCCTTTAACGGTTGGCGTTGTGAGTGTCTTAGTCGCTCCTATGCTTGCTGCGATTGGCGCGATTGGCGCATTGATTGCACAATGCTCAATAGAAGTTGTACGCTCAGAACGTCCCGGCGATGTCCCTCCCCCAGCCGGCGAATAAACACAGAGAACCAGGCTACAGTAGAAACATGAGAGGAAAACAAGCAATATAAGCATGTCTGATGCTTATATTGCTTGTTTTCCTCTCATCATTCGCAAAAATAACCGCTAAACGACGTGTAAGAATAAGTGCTTAGAGAGTGTTAGTGGCATACAGTTCTATCGTGAATGCACTGCAAAAGTAATCTAAGGAGTACATAATGGCAAAATCATTGGCAGTACGAGCAGCTTTCTCGGATCGAAATCGCCGTCAATCGTATCTTTTAATCGGACTTGGCATTATTTTTCTACTTGGTGCCTTGTTGCTGCACCTCAATCCGTTGACATATCCAATAGGCCTATTCTTATTTGGAGCTGGGGTGTTGGCCGCCGCCCTACTCAATCCCCATCGCCTATTAATTGCGGGCATACTCATCACGCTCATTGGTATCTCCATTTTCTTTGCGTTTAAGCCAGTCATTCCAGATGGCGGTGGCACATTGTTTTTTGCTATCGGCTTGAGTTTGCTAGCAATCGCCTTTGCCGCTCGACGCGGCTACATTGGGGCAGGTGCAATCACGCCCGCATTGATTATTTTGTTTGTAGGACTGATTGAATATGGCCCCACCTATCGCCTCTTCCCAACAGGTTTCGCGCCTTTTATTCTCTCACTGTGGTTCCCAGGCCTCGGCCTGCTCGCGCTAGGCATCATCTATCTCTTCGCACGCACAAAGTAAAACCAACACACTACAGTGAACCCGGAAAATTTTGTATAGAGCAGAGCAATTCATTTTCTTGATTCACTGTAGCGCAGATTCGTTTAACCCAGTTTCACAATACCTTGTATACGCCCATTGAGCAGTTTCACGCCCTTTTTTGTACGCGGTAAGAGAGCAATATCACGTGCATACCTTACCGTAGCCTGCTCACCACTTTCAGCACTTCCTTGTACCAAGAGCTGATCGTTCGCGTTTACCAGCATAGTCAACAGAACAGACTCTTTCTCGGCCAGTTCCGCCGTTACTACACCTGCGGTTGCGCGGCCTTTCTGGGGATATTGGGCCATATCCACGCGTTTCACTGCTCCCTCGCTTGTGACTACAAGAAATTCTTGCGCTGGCATGGCCGTCTCGTGATAGCACACACTCACAACGGCTGCCGTCGCTCCCACAGCCATTGCGCTCACGCCTTGCCCAATGCGTCCTTGTGCCCGTAGCAGTTCGTCGCTAAAACGCAACGTTTGCGCAGTATTGGTTGTCACCAGATACTCGCCCTGCCCGTTCACTAACAACGCCGTTACCACACTATCGCCGTCAGCCAGTTTCATATCCAGTAAACCATCGACATCTACCGCACGATATTCACTGATCGGTGATTTCTTGGCCTTACCCGCACGGCTAAACATCGTCAGATAGCAACCCTCTTCATACGAGGCAATCGGAAGAAGCGCGACAATCTCCTCATTTTGGGCCAGCTCTAGCATTTTGCGCAACGCCTCACCTTTTGTGGAGCGTGTGCCAACGGGAACGCGATGAGTAGCAATCTGAAACACACGCCCCGTCGATGCAACACAGAGCAAATAATCCTGCGACGTGCTTGCTATGATCTGACGCACCTGCTCGTCTCCCCGCACGGGAGCATACAGAACCGCACCGTTCTTTTTTGGCGTAAACGTATCAGCCGGAAGGGTTTTGAGCATGCCGGAGCGCGTCCAGACAATCGTCAGCCGCTCACGCTCGTGCAATTTGGCGACTTCGGTAATCGGTGCATGTATCGTCCCTGTCACATCGATCATGGTACGCCGTTCATCGCCAAATTGTTTAATACTTTGCTGCATTTCCTTTTTTAAGAGGGCAATCAGTGCATTTCGACTGGCAAGCAACTGTTCGAGTTCCTGGATACGTGCCTGTAATTCTTCACGCTCGTGCGCATATTTGCCAGCATCCAGGCGCGTCACCTGCGCCAGCGTCATTGATGCGATCACATCCGATTGTATGGCGGTCAGTGTGTAGGCCTGCTCAATCGCTTTGCGCGCAGCCGCCAGATCCTCCGCTTGCTGAAAGATTTTCACAATCTGGTCGGCGTGTGCAGCTCCAATAATCAATCCTTCAATAATATGTAACCGCTCACGAGCTTTGCGCAGTTCAAACTGGGAGCGACGCGTCAACACATCTAGTTGATGAGCATTCCAGTAATTCAATAATTCCAGAATACCAACCTGCTTTGGCTGACGTGCTGACTGCATTGGTTCTCCAAAGAGAAAAACCATCTGAAACGAGAGGGCAATCTGCAAATCAGTCTCACTAAAAAGTTGTGAAAGTGTTTGCGCGGCATCCGCGTCTTTGCGCAAATCGAGTACAATGCGCGTCCCTTTTTCCGTATCGCTCTCGTCACGCACATCAGGCATGAGGTTCTCTAACTTGCGCGCATTGACGGCTTTCACAATCGAGGCTTTGACTTTATCACGCCCAATAGGAGGAATTTGCGTTACCACAAGCGAGCGACTACGTGGCGTCTCTTCGAGACGAACCTCTGCACGTACAATGATACGCCCCTTGCCATTGGTAAAATAATCTCTGATACCATCAATGCCAATGATGCGCCCACCTTGCGAAAAGTCTGGCCCTGGAATATAGCCCATCAGTTGCTCTACCGTCATGTCTGGACGATCTAACAGCGCGATACAAGCTCGCAATACTTCATTCAGGTTATGGGGGGGGATGTTTGTGGAAAGGCCGACCGCAATGCCGCTCGATGGATTGACCAGCGGTGGAATATGGCCCGGCAAGTAATCTGGTTCGACTACTTTTGGGTCCTGTTTATAGGTTGGATGCAGTGAAACTGTCTCGCATTCCATATCCGCCATCAGTGCCTCAGCTAGCGGTGAAAGACGCATTTCGGTGTAACGATAGGCAGCAGGGGCGTCACCATCCTCACTGCCCATATTGCCCTGGCCCTCAATCAGTGGGTAGCGCATCGTAAACGGTTGAGCCATACGAACAGCCGCATCATACACGGAGGAGTCGCCATGGGGATGATAGTTACCCAGAATAAGGCCAACCACCTCCGCACTTTTGACGGTCGGGCGATTGGAAAGGTAGCGTGCCTCACGCATACCCGCCAGAATGCGCCGCTGCACAGGCTTGAGACCATCGCGTGCATCCGGCAAAGCACGGTCGGTGACCACCGAGAGACCATAGGTGGCAAAGGCACGCGAGAGAATCACCGAAAAGTCTTCCTCGCGAATAATCCCTATCGCCTGGGATGTCGTAGTATCAGTTATACGCGCCATAGCTAGATATCAAGCTCCTTGATTTTACGCGAATGCTCCGCCAGAAATGCACGTCGCATCTCTGCATTTTTATCTTCCATTAGTTCTGTCACCAGTTTGGCTGCTAATACGCCATCTTCCATCGTAACACGCTTGAGGGTACGACGCAGCGGATCAAACGTTGTATCACGCAACTCTTTTGGATTCATCTCGCCTAGGCCTTTGAAGCGTTTAAACTCGAGGCCCTGCGCATCTGGGTGGCTACTTACAAATTGAATGCGGGCCTCATCGTCCAGTAGCCAGGTGATTTTCCCCTTATATTTCACTGAGTAAAGCGGTGGGCAGGCAATATAGACGTGACCACGCTCAATCAGTTCAGTAAATTCCTGATGAAAAAGCGTGAGCAGCAAGCACTGAATGTGTAACCCATCGACATCCGCATCGGTCGCAATAATCACACGACTAAATTTCAGACGCGTAATATCGAAGGTATCACGGGTTCCGGTACCAAGCACATTAATAATCGTGCGGATCTCTTCGTTCTCTACAATGCGCACTAAATCGGCTTTTGCCACATTCAGCGGTTTGCCCTTCAGCTTGAGAATGGCCTGGAAATCTGAAAAACGTCCCTGCCCAGCACTTCCTCCAGCTGAATCGCCCTCGACGATGAAAAGTTCAGCACGTGATGTATCAGCGGTGTTGCAACGCAAGAATTTCTTTGAAAGACTGGTATCAATGAGTTCGCCGTTTTTCTTGGTACTAGCGCGTGCCAACTCCTCTACTAATTGCGCCTCATTGCGGGCCTTCTGCATCTGTAATATTTTTTTGAGCCACTCTTTACCAGAGACTTGATTATTCTCGAACCAGTCTTTTAAGCCCTCATCAACAATCGAACGCACGATACCTTCAACCGGAGCATTGTTTAAGCGGTCTTTCGTCTGCCCCTGAAATTGCGGATTGGTGAGTTTTACCGATATCACAACATTCAAGCCCTGCTGAATAACTTCTGGCTTAAAACCTTCTTTTTCGCGGCTTTTAATAATGCCCAGTTTCAACGCATTATCATTCAGTACTTTTGTTAAAGCCGCCTTAAAGCCGGTTTCATGCACCCCACCATCGCGTGTCCGCACAGCGTTCGCATAACTATATAAAGTGATTTTATAACCCGCCGTAGGTTGCAATGCCACCTCTACCTGTACACCATCTTTTTCTTTTGAAATACCGATCACTTGCTTAAATAATGGCATACTGCTTCCCGCCGCCAGATCACGCACATAGTCAGGCAAGCCATCGCGGGAGTAAAATGTACGGCTCAGTTGCTCATCAGCGGCCTCATCCCAAGCCTCCAGACGAAATGTGACACCACGATTGAGATAGGCAGCCGCATTAAGCCGACTCTCTATCGCTTCCAACACATAATAGGCATCCATATCGAAGACGGTGCGATCATACAACCAGCGCAATTGCGTACCATGCAGCTTAGGGTCACATGCAACACTCTGATGAGGCATTGCCGTCCCCCGGCTAAAAGTTTGTATAAACTGTTGGCCATCTTTCCAGATGGTCAACTCCAATTTTTCAGAAAGCGCATTGATGACGGTAGCACCTACACCGTGCAAACCCCCTGCCGTTTTATACGCACCATCAGAAAATTTCCCACCAGAATGTGGAACCGTCAAAATGACAGTCGCCGCGGGCATATAATCACCCTGATAAAGCATCAGATCAAAAGGCATACCACGCCCTTCATCGCGCACCGTGATCCAACCATCACGCTCCACAGAGACCCAAATTTGCTTGCCATAACCTGCAACGGCCTCATCAACAGCATTATCTAACGCTTCCCAGATCAGGTGAAGCAGACCCGAAGTTGAGGTTGAACCAATATACATACCGGGACGGTGACGAATAGCGGCGATGCCTTCTAACACCTGAATATCTGCTGCCGAGTACTCTGCTTGCTTTTTTTGCTTTGTCACCATTTTTATCTCATTTTGCATTTCGATTACTTGCTTATGCTCTTCTTGCAGAATATGCGTATCATCAAATGCAAGTTGAATAGTAGCCCCATGTTGAGTTTGGGAAGATATTTTTGGGGAACGAGCCATCTACCATTCCTCTCTTTCCTATACTTCACTTCTTCAGCATACAGCCTTAGCTGCTGAAAGTCAATACGATTTAGACCAAAAGTTCCAGAATGATTTTCTTTCTTTACACCCCCTTTGCGACACTAAGCCACAAATCTGCCTTACGCTGCTCTACGCATTTTATATTATAGTATTAACAG
>DAICZM010000213.1 GCA_027311145.1 Ktedonobacterales bacterium | reverse complement strand
GATAAAGTGGGTAGGATGGGCCAAACTATCAGCATGCCCAACAACGGCATCAAATTGGTAGGTGCGCGGACGCCCATAATGAAGGTCATCCTGATAAACGCTCCACCACGAACTAAAGGCGGAAATGAGCAGGACCAGTGCGACGGCCAGCAGCATGCCGAGCAGCACGTGCATCCAGGTAAAGCGACGGCCTCCTATGCGTAACTTTTTCAGTGGCGACAGCGGTAGTAAGGGCGAGGTAATGGCATCAGAAACAACACCACTGGTCTGCGCCTGTGGTGCTTTGCGCACCGACTCAGACGGTTGCGTTGTGCGGCTAGCGCGCCGATGTTGAATCGGTGCGCCTGGGAGAGCCTTGTCATCTAGCGTCTCATGGGTAGAGGTTTGCGTCGTATGATAGCGGCGCGTGCTGGTAGGCAGACGTGTCGTATAAAAATTATCGTCATCTTCAATGGCATCGTGTTCGATAGGACGTGAGCGTTTGCGCGTTTGCGTTGACTCCATCAGATGATCCTCCGATCCAGAACAAATTAGAACAAATTTTCTTATTCAGAGTATAACACAGGAATCGTGAGAGTCAAGGGTATATGGGACCAATGTTCTAAATTGCTGGTACAAAAAGGAATTTTTGCTAAAAGCAGACTATCCGTATGGCAGAACGAAAATTAGCACCAAATTCGGAGTTTTTGCATAAGAATTTTACGGTTGGCGGTGAATGACAACACGCCATACAGCTCTCCACCACTATCTAACACAGCAACAAACGGCAGACAAAAGTCCTATGCCCCCCGAAAACTCCTACATACATCGGTATGTTCTAGTAACCTCATAGGTATCAATGTGTCTATGAGCAAACCCGATATGCCTGTTTCGCTTCTCAGACCCCTGATATGCGCCTATGCGCTATTGAGATGCGGAACAAAAAGGTACACGCCCTTCTTTCTAGCGTGCTAAGATCAAAGAAAGGATCAACTCATGCAGTCTTTGCGAAACCGATTGAGCCGTTCAAATGTGCTGAACACCCCCATGTTCCGCTATATTGCGCGCCACGCTCTCCCCTTATTAGTCATGGTACTTGTGGGGACGGGGGCTATTGGCGGCTCGCTCCTCGGCATACGCACATTCGCCCAGGGACCTTGTCACGCAGGCGACCAGACCTACTATGTCCGCTGGGGCGACACGCTGAGCGGCATTGCTTACCGCTATCAGAGTAGTGTGACGACCCTGGCCCGCTACAATCAGATCGCCAACCCTAATCTTATTTTTCCGGCTGAGCGCATCTGTATTCCCGGCTCAAACACAACAGGCTTTAGTGGTAGCGCACCCGTGAACCTTCCTCCACAAAATTACTATGTGACGTTGGCGCGCCAGGACGCCGCAAACGTTGGCATCTCACCCAATATCTTCGTGCGCCAGATTAATGAAGAGAGCGGCTTTCAGCCCTACGTCGTCTCATCGGCTGGCGCGATTGGCATTGCACAATTTGAGCCAGCGACTGCGGCCTCGCTCGGTGTCGACCCTTATAACCCCGCGCAATCGCTGTGGGGAGCCGCCCGCTTGATGTCTTCCTATGTCAATCAATATGGTGGCTATGCGCAGGCATTGGCGGCCTACAATGCTGGTCCGGGAGCAGTCAACTATGCCCTAAATGGCTGTGGCAGCGCGTGGATGCAGTGTATTCCCAATGAGACACGTAACTATATCGCGGTCATCCTCGGCATCTAAACACGATCAGACAGGCATGACACTCCTTAAGGGGTGTCATGCGCTCGCCCCTCAAAACATCCTTATCTGCATAGTAAGGCACCATGATCTTGCCTGTATACACTACGTACATTATAATGGCCTTAGTGAGACTGTCGGAGACGAGGAGAGAGCAATGCAGATCAGTGAACCCGCTGAATATATCATCCTGGGCCTGCTGAAAGAGCGTCCTATGCACGGCTATGAACTATTTCAGCTTATTGAAGGTGGCACATTAGGCGAAATCGTCCATCTGGAAATGAGCCAGATGTACGCTTTTCTCAAAAAATTGGAGCGTTTGGCTTTCATTGCTCCCGATGTTGAGATACAGAATATGCGTCCACCACGCAAAATCTTTCATCTCACCGATGAGGGCCATGCGGCCTTTCAGACATGGCTCATGCGTCCCGTCGAAAAACCACGCGATATTCGCATTCTCTTCCTTATCAAGCTCTACTTTATACAACGTTTCCAACCGCAGCGGATGATCAGCCTCGTCGAGGCACAGATACATGCCTGTCAGCACTTCTTAGATCATCTTGAGGCACGAGCTAAACACAACACCACATGTGAAGCTGAGACGTTTCTTGAACATGTTGTATTAAGTAGTCGCATCCACCAGACACGCTCGCTACTTCTCTGGATGGACGAATTGCAAAACGACCTCGTCAAAGCTCTACCCACATAAACATGACCAAGCTACGGATTTTGGGGTGATAACAGCAAGCGAAACTGAGGATTATAGCTTTTATCACAACTGCTACAGGAGACAGCCTGTGAATATTTACGGGTGCGCGGGTAGGTTTTGCCACAGCAGGGACATTGATAGAGGTAGCGAATGGGGCGACGTTGCCGCCGCATCTGCTCACGGCGAATGCTCTCCTCATACAGAAGAGTACGTAGCTCTTCCAGTGGATAGCCGGTCACAGCGGCTTCATCAAGCGCGATAGCGTCATAACCATGATGACGATGACGACGAGGAGTGCCATGGATACGGTCTGCCAGGTGAATCAATTCGTGCGCAATCGTTACCTCAATAGAGCGCGCTTGCATATCTGGCTCAATAAAAATCAAATGGCGGTGTTGTCCCGCCATACCACGTCCACGTGCAGCGGTGAGAGATGCGGGAATGTAGCAATAGCATCCCAGCACCATAATCTGCAGGCGTTTGCCAGTCCAGCGCATGTACTCTTGCCGATCTTGTGTGATTGCCAGTAGGGATAACTCATGCATGGGTAAGGCCAGTTTATGCCAGTAGTGCATAAGCCAGTCGCGCAACGTTTTCTGGTCGCCGCAGAGCAAGGGACCATCCTGCAATGGCGGCAATAGCGGTGCAATAGGGTTCATCGACCTGTGCGAGGTTCTCATACCAGTCTTTCTTTATCAGGGGAGAGAGATGCTTATTGCGCGCTTCTCTCTCTTATCGTGCTAGTAGTACCGTAGCATGAGTATATCAAGCGTTTGCTATGAATGCAAGTTCAAGAAGAAGTTAACTGCTCAGTCTCTTGAGGTGGGGGCAAGTCAGCAACCATAGTGGCAAGGTTCTCATAGACCAGTTCGGGCAAAAAAGGCGTTGTGGCCAGATCAGTGCGTGTATCTTTGCCCGAGAGAACGAAAAGCGTGTGCGTTCCCGCTGCTCTACCACCAGCGATATCAGTATCGAGTCCGTCCCCAATCATGACAGTCTCTTCTGCTGTACTAGCAAGCATTTTCATAGCTTCATACAACAGCGTTGGCTGTGGTTTGCCAATCACTTCAGGATGCACGCCGCTACTCGCTTCGATGGCAGCAACCATAGCACCACAACCGGGCACCAATGCACCTTCAATAGGAAGCAAAGGGTCACGATTGATAGCGATAAAGGTTGCGCCCGCACGCAGTGCAGCAACCGCTTTCGTCATTTTCTGATAATCAAAAGCACGATCAAGGCCAACAAAAACAACGTTTATCGAGTCTGTGGGGGTATCAACGGTCGCCACATGCAAACCATGCGCCTCGACCATATCCCGCAACGGCTGTTCGCCTACGACATAGACAATGCCATGGGGAAAACGGCGGGCCATAATTTTGACTGCGGCCTGACCAGCACCTAAGACGTGCGAGCTGTCGGTGTGAATGCCGAGACGCGCCAGTTTTGCAACAACTTGCGACTCACTCGCAAACGAATTGTTCGTGAGGAAAAGATAGTTTTTGTGTGTGGCGTTGAGCCAGGTAACAAACTGCTGTGCGCCTGGCAACAGCTCCTCGCCCCGGTAGATAACGCCATCCAGGTCAATCAAAAATGTGGTGTAAGATGGTAACATAATGCCTGGTTATTCCTTACTCGTGTAATAACTGTTCGCGAATTGCGATAATCTCACGTCGCAAGCTTGGGTTCAGGTTAATGCTTCGATCAATTTTCTCGCAGGAGTGCAGGACCGTACTATGGTCGCGCCCCCCAAAAAGCTGTCCGATTTCTAGCAAGGATGCCTGTGTCTCCTGGCGAATCAGATACATGGCAATTTGGCGTGGCATCACAATATGTTTATCGCGCTGCTTGCCACACATAGCTTCTAACGAAACATGATAATATTCAGCAACGGCCTGCGCGATCTGACGGCTACTCAAATGTGACTCACGTGTATCATTGCCCAGCGAAGACATTGCAGCACGCGCAACCTCCATCGTCAAGTCTGTGCGATGCAGTTGCTGGTAGGCCATTAAGCGATTGAGACACCCCTCTAATTCGCGAATGTTCGTCTGTACGCGGCTGGCAATGTAAGCGATGATCTCGTCGGGAACGCGATAGTGGAGCAGATCGGCCTTCACGCGCAAAATCGCCATGCGCGTCTCCAGGTCTGGCGGCTGAATGTCGGCGATTAAGCCCCACTCGAAGCGTGAGCGCAGGCGTTCCTCTAAGCTGACAATCGCTTTTGGTGGACGATCGCTACAAATCACAATCTGCTTGCTCATCTCGTATAGACTGTTAAAGGTATGGAAAAATTCCTCCTCGGTTGACTCTTTGCCCGCGATAAATTGGATATCATCGACGAGCAAAATATCGACCGAGCGATATTTGGCACGAAACTCTTCTGTGGTGCGATAGCGAATGGCATTCACAATCTCATTAGTAAATTGTTCGGAGGAGACATACAAGACCTCAAAGCCGGTCGAGACGCCCTGGTGTCCAATAGCGTGTAACAGATGCGTTTTGCCCAGACCCACGCCACCATAGAGAAAGAGTGGATTATACGATTCGCCGGGTGCTTCAGCCACGGCGAGAGAGGCAGCATGCGCAAGTCGGTTGCTATTGCCCACGATGAAGGCATCAAAGGTATAGCGTGAATTAAGCCGATTATGCGTCAAAATATTAGCACGTTGCTCACTCTCCCACTCGTCTAATAGATCATTGCCCTGCTCGCTAAAGCCAGCTCCACTAGTGTAGCGTACCTCTGGCGGGAAAGGCGTAGCCGCTGGGCGCATGGGAGCCACCCGCGCAGCACTATCATAGGCATAGCCAGCAAGCGGAGGCGTGGTCGGCTCTTGCGTGCGCGATGAACGAGACGGGTCTGTCCCGCCATGTGGCATTTGATCGGCATCTTGCAGAGTGTCTTCAGCAAAGGTGTGCGTGATGATGAGCGTGGTCGGCAGACCAACGATAGCGGTGAGCGTTTCTCCTAGCAGGGTACGCCAGCGCGTATGCAACATGTCGCGTGCCTGATCACTTGGAACCTGGAGAATAAAAGCGATGCCTCGCTCTTGAGCGGCTAATGGCGTGTCAATGTCATCCACGTCAGCGGACGGCGTGGGGAATAATTGAGCGTCTTGAAGCCATGCTTTGCATACGGCATCAATCGGTCCCCGCTCCAGACGCTCAAGTGCTGTACGCCAGACGGCTACTGTGTTCACTGGCATTTCTCCCGTGCGGCTATTCTTCAACGAGAGCAACACACTCGATCTCAACCAATGCTTTGCGCGGCAATTCGGCAACAGCGATGGTGGAGCGTGCGGGAGCTATGCCCTGAAAGTAGGTTGTGTAGACAGTATTCATGGCCTGAAAGTCGCTCATCGTAGAGAGAAAAACAGTTGTCTTGAGAACGCTATTGAGTGACGAACCCGCACTACGCAAGACGGCTTGCAGGTTTTGTAGGACACGGTGTGTCTGAGTCTGCACATCGCTACCGACCATTTCGCCACTAACAGGGTCGAGAGCAATTTGACCAGAGGTAAACACCATTTGCCCAGAGCGAATAGCCTGACTATAAGGACCAATCGCAGCAGGAGCCTGCTCTGTTTGAATACGTTCACGTTCCATATACTTTGTCCATAGAGAATATGGGTAGGTTCAGCCTACCCGGTACACAATACACAACGAATAAGATCAAAAGAATTAAGACGAAAAAGGCCGTCGTGCAGGAGGAACATAACCCTGTCCATCCGCACCTGGCACAGACAATGATGAGCGTGGCTGAGAAGCTGGGGGTGGGCTAGGTGGCACACCCGGCTGGCCTGGCTGACTACGCGGCGGAACGTGAGGACGTTGCCCTTGCATGATCTCCCGCATACAGTAGTGAAGGGCCTGCTGCATTTCTTCCGCCGAGCGAAAACGGTCTTCCGGCTCTTTCTCCAGGATGCGCAGAACAAGCTGCTCGACAACAGGAGGAACCGCATGGTTGAACTGGCGCAGAGACGGTGGATGAGCAGTCGCATGCTGCATAGCAATCGACACTGCCGTTGGCCCAGTGAAAGGCGGACGCCCTGTGAGCATCTCAAACATCACCACGCCTAAGGAATACAAATCCGATGAGGGGGTAAGTGTTTCCCCGCGTGCCTGCTCCGGCGAGAGATAGTCAGCCGTCCCAAGCACGATCCCACTGTTAGTCAAACCGGCATCTTCAACGACACGCACAATGCCAAAATCGGTGAGCTTGACCAGCGGCGTATTTTCACCGCGATCGTCTGTCAACAGACCACTCTGCAAGACTAGCATGATATTCTGCGGCTTAATGTCGCGGTGAATAAAACCACGTGCATGCGCCACCTGTAGCACAGAACAGACTTGTAAAGTGATCTCTAGCGTCTCACGAGCCTGAAGCTGACGACGCTGTCCGATAAGTTGCTTTAATGTTGGACCTTGAATGTATTCCATGACAAGGAAGTACTGGCCCATCTCTTCCACAAAATCATAAATGGTAACGGCGTTGGGATGCGCGAGGGCGGCAGCGGCACGCGCTTCGCGGCGAAAACGCTCAACGGCACGCAAGTCGTTTTTATCCAGGGAACGCAACACCTTCATGGCGACAAAACGACCGGTGCGATTGTCCCAGGTTTTAAACACGCTTGCCATACCACCCGTAGCAATATGCTCACGGATTTCGTACCGTCCAGCGATCAGAGTACCTTCAAACTGGTTCAAGTTCCACCTCAAGCGGCCTGGGCGAATATACCACAAAGACAAATAATGTCAACATGTAGTATATCATCATTGCGAAAAGCCGTCCAGAAAAACATGACCTCTACCGCTACACTCAGTTTGTCCAGAAGAGACGCGAATCACCATCAACGCCTCCCGATGTCAGCTGAACGGGCGAACCCTTCATCGTATACGTTCCTGTTTTCAGGTCTTGTGTCAGATTGGCAAGCCAGATGTCAAGCTCGTTATTCGTATACGTGAGATATGCAATCTGCTTGCCATCGGGCGACCAGAGTGGCAAGCTAACGTATTGGCCCTCGACGATCAGCGATGACTGTTGGAACGGTAGTAATGCCTGCTTGGCAATCACGGGATTATTCGGATCGGATGTGACGCCATTAGCAACCGGCATACTATAGAGGGCCATATGGGTTGCATCGATACGCTTGACATAGGCTAGCGTATTGCCATCTGGTGAGAAAGCTGGTTCCATCGACTGTTGCGTCGTATCATGGGGAGTCAGGGCCACCGAAGGGTCTAACCCACTGCCCTCAACGCCGGGATGATACATGCCGGGGTGTTGCGCGATGGTGTTGGCATTTTCCAGATAAATCTGGACGATCTCGCTTGTCCCATTAGTATCATAGGTAAAGTGTGTATAAGCGATTTCATCTGTATTGCCAGGGCGGTAATTGGGATAGCTATCGCCCACATCACCGAAATCAGCATAAGCAATGGGTTGAGCTGTGTTGATAGCCTGTGTCGCCGTCATGCTTGGGCCACCAAAGGGCAGGG
>DAICZM010000212.1 GCA_027311145.1 Ktedonobacterales bacterium | reverse complement strand
CTCTGGTGCATCTTGCCCAGACCTTGCGTGATGCCCGCGTGACCGTGTGTGAACTGCTCGATCTGTGCGCGCCAGCGTTGTGCGAATGCCTGTGCCGCTGGGCCAGTCGGCTCTTCTCCACTGGCTACGAGACGTTTGAGATCGGCAAAAATCTCGTTCCATTGTTGGGTTGCGACCTGCTGATCGGCCTCGCTCCAGTTCTTGCCCCATTCAGCGATTTGCTGCCTCTGCTCTTCTGTATAGGACTGTTTGCTCAATTCCTCCATCTGTTGTAGCTGTTCATCAGTAAAGTATTTGTTGCGCCAATCGTTGTTTTGTTGCATTTGTATCACTTGGATCATGTGCGTAATGGCATCCCAGTTCGCGTCTCTGGCGTGAATAAGCAGCTCAGTCTCCTCGATAGCCTGAATGACCGTATCGAGTTGTGTGCGTTTCTCTTGCATCATCGCCTTCTGTTGGGCCAGCGTCTCTTGCAGGCTGGTTGGTCCAATCTGTAAGCAATATCCGATCTCATCTAGCGAAAAGCCGAGAAACTTAAGGGCCAGAATCTGCTGAAGGCGCGGCAGGTCTGCGTCAGTATACAGGCGATAGCCCGCTTCTGTTGAGCAGGAAGGGTGCAGTAGCCCGACTCTGTCGTAGTAGCGGAGCGTGCGTACCGAAACGGATGCCTTGCGAGCGAATTGCCCGCTACGGTAGGTACGTTGTTCCAAGTGTTACCTCCTCTCTACTGGACAGTGTAAAAGATGACGTAGCGTCATGGTCAAGCCTTTTCGGGAGCAATTTTGTTGGGCAAGAAAAGCTGTTAGTGCGCCATATAGTTTGACCAGAAGGTGTGCATCCGTTCGCGCAAAGGCGTGTGTTCGGGCTTGCGTAGATAGGGATCGCTCTCCCAGAGTTTGGTGGCGAGGTTGCGCGTAAGTTCAATCAATTTTGTATCGCTTAAGTCGGCAACGCGCAGCTCGGGCATCCCGCTCTGGCGCACGCCGATGAAATCGCCGGGACCGCGTAGGCGCAGGTCTTCTTCGGCGAGGCGAAAACCATCGTCCGTTTCTTGAAAAACGTCGAGGCGATCTTGGGCTTGTTGGCCGGCATCCGCACTGAGTACATAGCAGAAGGATTGATGTTTGCCACGTCCCACACGCCCTCGGAACTGATGTAGTTGTGAGAGGCCGAAGCGGTCGGCGTCTTCGATCACCATCACCGTCGCGTTGGGAATATCAATACCAACTTCGATAACGGAGGTTGCAACCAGAATATCTAGTTCACGGTCGCGGAACTGGTGCATGATCTGGTCTTTCTCTGTCGCTTTCATCGCACCGTGTAAGAGGCCGAGCCGTAGATTAGGGAAAACCTCGCGTTTGAGCCGTTCATACTCGACGGTCACGGCTTTGGCTGAAAGTGAGTCAGATTCTTCGATGAGGGGACAGATAATAAAGGCTTGTCGTCCATCTGCCACCTCGTGGGCAATCGTGGTGTTGGCCTCGCCGCGTCGATTGCCAGTGCGCCAGCGCGTGATAATCTTCTGGCGGCCCGGTGGCAGTTGGTCGATGACAGAGACATCCAAATCGCCATAAAGCGTCAGAGCCAGCGTGCGCGGAATGGGCGTCGCGGTCATCACAAGCATGTGTGGATGGTAACCCTTCTTGCGCAGCGTCTCCCGTTGCTCCACACCAAAGCGATGCTGTTCATCGACAATGACCAGACCGAGCTTCTGGAACGTGACATCCTCTTGAATCAGGGCGTGCGTGCCAATTGCGACCGTTGCCTGCCCACTCTCTAACGCTGCTCGTGCCAACTGGCGTTCGCGCTGGCGCAGGCTGCCAGTCAACAATACGGTATTGATGCCAAACGGTTCCAACATCTTACTGATGCTGCGCTGATGTTGTTCAGCAAGCAGTTCGGTAGGAGCCATCAGCGCGCTCTGATAGCCATTGAGGGCGGCAACATAGAGCGCGGCGGCGGCAACTGCGGTTTTGCCCGCGCCCACATCGCCTTGAAGCAGGCGGCACATCGGCTTATCCTGACCGATATCTGCCAAAATCTCGCAGATCACGCGCCGCTGAGCCTCCGTGAAGGTAAAGGGTAGCGTGTCCTCAAACGGCTGGTCGGTGATGACGCTTGACCAGAGTGTCGTCACGGGTGGTTGCGCGTTCTCCTCTTTCGATACAGTTTCGGCCTGCTCGTTGCTTTGCGGCGGTGTTACAAAGACACGGCTATAGTCGATAGCGAAGGCATTGCCCTGGGGAGCCTCGCGTTGCCAGCGACTGCGCCGCTCTTGCATGCCAAGCTGAATCAGAAATAGCTCGTCAAAGGCTAGACGGCGGCGCGCCTTGAGCAGCATGATCTCGCTTTCAGGGTAATGAATATGTGAGATGGCGTCTGGCATGGGAATCAGCTCGCCTGCTGAACGGATGGTATGCGTAAGATGGTCGGGAACCATGGCGGCGTAGTGATCGACAACCCATTTGGTGAAGCGGCGCAGAGCCTTGGCGTGCAGGCCCTCGGTGAGCGGATAGACTGGCACGAGGCGACCTGTGTTGAGCAGATCGCCCTGGTCGGGAAACTCGTGACTGCGCACGGAAAACTCAATTTTGTTGCCAAAGCGTTGCTTAATGCCTGTGACTACGATATATGAGTCTTTGGCTCCTTTAAGCTGCTTCATAAGATACGACTGATTGAACCATGTGACGCGCAATTTGCCTGTATCATCAGAGATTGTAGCAATGGTGCGTACACGTCCGTTGCCTGTGCGTGTTTGCTCAACCTCCCAGATCATGCCGATGGTGGTTGTTAGCTCATTAAAGGGAATCTCCGCAATTTTAACCAGTTTACTGTAGTCGCGGTGTTCGCGTGGAAAATAGAAGAGCAGGTCATGTACGGTGTGAATGCCGAGCATATGCAGTTTGGCGGCTACCGAGACTCCCACGCCAGGGACTGCCGTAATATCCGCATTGAGCAATGCCAGTGCGGTATGTCCTTGTGACATGCCGCTATCGAGGTGAATGGGCGATGATTGCTCTATTGCGCTTACGGTGGGACGTGCTGGTACTTTCGTTGTGCGTGCAGGAGTCGCATCATCATGGGTCTGTTGTGCAGGCTCAATGGGTGTACTCTCGCTGGGTGTACTTTCTTTGTCTGAAGCACCTGCTATACTGGCAGATTCGGCAATGTCGGTTGCTTTGCTGTCTAGGCGTGTCAGTATTGAGAGAGCGGCGCGAATCGTGGCGGCACGCTGCATCGGGTCCATCTCGCGATAGCCCTGCAAATGCTCTGCGAATTGCTGCACGGGCGTGAGATCGCGCTGCTCCTGTTCACAGAGCGCGTACACATCGCTATACCAGCGGGCGACAAAGGTTGCCAGTCCACCGGGCTTGATGGCCTGATCGCGATGGTTGGTGCGCTGCTCAAATTGGAGTACCTTGCGGGCGCGCTCGACGTATTCAGTGAGCGTGACACGTTGTTGTTGTACCATACGACTGCTTTATGACACCTGCTTCTGTTTTCTCTTCCCTCATGATAGAGGGAATAGCTTGCTCTGTCAAGTCACATTTGGAGGGTTAAACTCAGCAAATGTGACTTGACTTTCCCATATCCATATGGTATATGTTTTTGCAGTGTGGAATAACTCTACACGTATGATGGAAAAGTACCTGTTTTTTACGTGCTTTTCGTAGATCGTCACCTTTTCAGTGATTGCAAGATGTGCATTTTTGGCACAGGAAGGGATTGCGCGCTATGCAAACAATGGATAGCAGCGTCAAGGACGAAATATTTGTTGATGAGTATACTGGTGGATTAGTAGGACCAAGCCTGGGTTTTGTGGGAACCGTCAAGGATGGCGGTCATATCAGTTGTGTTGTGCCTCCCGGTTGTTGGGGGCCAATGATTACGCCCGATTTTCGTGGTGGTCACGAGGTCACGCGCCCAGTCGCAGTTGAAGGTGCGAAGGTTGGTGATGCCATTGCGATCAGCATCGAGGAGATGCAGGTACTTTCGCTGGCAACCTCCTCTGGAACCATGCTGACACGTGGGGCGGCCTTTGGCGACGATCCGTTCGTCGATAAGAAATGCCCCGGTTGTGGCACACTCTGGCCCACGACACGAGTCGAAGGAACAGGTGAGGAGAGCATTCGCTGTGTCAAATGTGGCGCATCCGCGACCGCATTTGTTTTTGAAGAGGGCTATACCATCGTATTCGACCATGCCAGCGGTGTTGGGGTCACTGTCGATGCGGTCAATGCGCATCTCTTCGCGCAGCGCGCCCGTGAAATTGCCGCATTACCGGCGAATGCGCGCCAAAATTCTGTTTTGCTCTTCGAGCCGCATACTATTCCTGGCACACTAGCTCGCCTGCGTCCTTTCATTGGCAATATGGGAACGACGCCAAGTGCGGACTTACCCGACTCACACAATGCGGGCGACTTCGGGCATTCACTGATTGGGGCGCGCCATATGTACGCCATGACACAAGAGGCCCTCAATCACGCCAAAACCGACGGCCATCTGGATACCAACGAAGTACGTCCTGGCGCGATCTTACTCTGCCCGGTAAAAGTTGATGGGGGTGGTGTCTATATTGGCGATTGCCATGCCAGCCAGGGTGACGGTGAACTTGGCCTGCATACAACAGATATCACCGCAAAAGCGCGCGTGCGTGTCAACGTGATTAAGAATCTGCAACTGGATGGCCCCATCTTGCTGCCTGTTGCGGAAGACCTGCCCTTTATTGCACGCCCATTCTCGGCCGCGGAAATAGCGGCGGGTGAGGCTCTGGCCCAGCGTTATAGTGTCACACTACAACGCAATGTTGGTCCACTTCAGTTTATCGGGACAGGCCCAACTCTCAATGATGCAACCGATAACGCAATTGCGCGTGCTGCTGGCGTGCTGCAAATGACGCAGGCCGAAGTGCGCAACCGCTGCACGATTACCGGTTCAGTCGAGATTGGGCGGCTTCCTGGCGTTGTGCAACTGACGATGCTGGCTCCCTTCTCGCGGCTTGATACGCTTGGCCTCGGCAATCTGGTTCGCCAGCAGTATGGCCTGTAGTATGTCTTTGATGCTGTAGATCAGGTTGCTGATCTGTACCACGAGTAGCGTGTGTCTGGTAGGATATGTGCTACTCGTCTGGAGTCCTGGCTATGCTAGTTCATGTCCATCTCTACGGTGCTGTGCGTATTGTAGCTGGTCAACCGATTGTCTCTCTGCATTTTGATGCGCGCTCTGTGCCGTTTTCACAGCTTATGCGAGCGTTAGTGCAGAGCTATCCCCGTATGCGCTCGTATCTGGTGGATGAAACGGATGCACTACACGCGAATATTCGTGTTCTCATTAATGAGCAACGTCCAGACACCGATGTCACGCTAGATACCCAACTTTACCCTGATGATCGTGTTGCCCTGCTTATCATCGTGGCGGGCGGGCGCGGCTGATAAAGGCCTATAAATATGTGGGCCAGATATCATGCACGGGTCGCCAGCCGAGCATCTTACGCATGGCAGCGTTGCTACAGCGCAGCGATGGTGGGTTGGGCTGGCTGGTATCGCGTGGTGGATGGGCCATACCACAACGTTCCGCTAGCGTATCCAGATAATCGCCGTTGCGTAGTGGCTCATCGACAATATTAAGTGTTGCCGCCGCTGGAGCCGCCTGGAGAATCGCACTGAGAGCGGAAGCCATATCCGCAACGTTGATGGGCGAGAGAAAATTGCGCCCATCGCCAGGGATTGTCACCTGGCCGGCGCGCAGTTGCATGATCTGCCTGTCTTGCTGTGTGCCTGGACCAACGAACCAGCCGCCGCGTGCGATGCACCAGGGCAGTTGATGCGGTGAGATGGCTTTTACCATACTTTCCATGGCGATGACTGGTCCACAAAGGGCAGCGCGCTCTGGTGAAATATCAAGCGGCATATGTTCATCAATCCACTGCTCGCTATGATCGGGATAGGCCATCACGATGCTTTGTTGCACATAATAGCTTGTGCCGCTGGCGAGCGCGGCCTGGAGTAGCAGGCGTGTACCCGTCGTGCGCAGTTGCGTATTGACATGCCAAGCTTCAGGAGCAGTTGGCTCGGATGGAATGGCGGTCGCCAGATGCAGAACCGCGTCACAATCCTGCACAAAACGTATAAGTTGTTCCGGCATATTCTCTGCCAGCAGATCGCCAAGAACAATCTCAATGCCCGAACCCTGTAAGCGTTGCGCGTGCTGTGGTGTGCGCACGAGGGCGCGGATAATATGTCCCTGTTGCAGCAACAGAGGGATCAGATTTCTGCCAAGCACACCCGTTGCGCCTGCAATGAAAAGACGCATATGTCGCATACGAACAATCCTTCCTTGTAAACCCCTTCGATGGTTTTCCCATGCATAGCATAGCAGAAGATGAGCGGCTATGATAGTGGATTGCTGAGATAGAAGATGTGATCCACTTTTTTGTTCTCGCTCGTTATGTTAGATAAGAGTGGTTGTGTTTTTGTACATCCCCTTTTACTATAACGCGAATAAGGAGTGTGTTCTTCATTATGGCATCATTACGCGAGTTTGGCTCACGTGGTCTTAAGAGCAGCATTGGCTCTCTGGGCGGCTTCCAAAAGTTCATTTTGCGTGGCAACGTCGTTGACCTTGCCGTTGGTATCGTCATTGGCGCGGCCTTTACCGCCGTTGTCAGTGGGTTTGTGGCTGATTTTATCACGCCTCTCATCGGTGTTTTTCTTGCCCTCTTTGGTTTAAAAGATTTCTTGAACTTTGCTTTGCCAGCCTATGGTGGCAACATGTTCAAGGTAGGCGCATTTATCAATGCATTGCTGACATTCGCCATCACCGCAGCCGTTGTTTACTACTTTGTGGTACTGCCCGTTAACTCACTGACGGCGCGCTATATACCGCATCAAGCTGCGCCGCCCACAACGCACGATTGCCCTTACTGCCTGAATGCAATTCCGTTGGCGGCCACGCGCTGCGGTTTCTGCACCTCTGAGGTCAAGCCTGTCACTCTCATGAATGGACAATAAATCTAGTGCAAGCAATGCCATCCATGATGCCAGTACTCATGGATGGCATTGCTTGCATTAGGTATTGTTGTCTTGCATGGAGATGTTGGCTGGCGTATACTGCACATGGTGAGAGATGTTGTGGTATAGCGCAGCAGAGCTGGTTTCGGATGTGTTTTATACCCACCCATTACTGCTCTACCGATTGTATCCATACGATCACCGTCTGACGACAATGGAGCGTATCATCAACGTGTTATATGTGAGTGGTTGACCGCTCCTATGTTATTGCCAGTTTGAGATGAGGAGAGAGTTACCGATGTCGTCAACTTCTGAGTCGATGCGCCTGGAAGATTGGATCAGGGATATTCCTGATTTTCCACAAAAAGGCGTCTTGTTCAAGGATATCACCCCGCTATTACAGGATGGAGCAGCATTCCATGCTGCTATTGGACAGCTCGCGGCCCATTACGCGCAGGCGGGTATTCGGACCGTTGTTGGCGTCGAGTCACGCGGCTTTATTTTCGGTGCGCCCCTGGCCTATGAACTGAACAGCGGTTTCGTGCCGGTGCGCAAATTTGGTAAACTGCCCTCGAAAACGCTGAGTGTCGAATATGCCCTGGAATATGGCACAAACGTGGATGAGATTCATACCGATGCTATCAAGCCCGGTGATCGCGTGCTGATTGTTGATGATCTGCTGGCGACAGGCGGCACGGTCTCGGCAGCGATTGAGCTGATCGAAAAACTGGGTGGCGAGATCGCGGGCATCGCCTTCCTGGTCGAGTTGAGCTTCCTACGTGGGCGCGAATACCTCAAAAACTATGATGTGTTTGCCCTGATTACCTATTAATATCTGTGATGCTTGTAAAACCCGTAGAGGCCGCTGTATCGCGATCTCTACGGGAAGAGCGAGTATAAAGAACACGTTTTCAACAATTGTGTCTGTTGGCCTGCGCATGACTTACCAGCCGAGCCAGGTGGTTTTCTTAGCGGCAGATATGGGT
>DAICZM010000211.1 GCA_027311145.1 Ktedonobacterales bacterium | reverse complement strand
GCTCTATCATCTCGCCCGCGCCCACGAACAGCACGCTCTGGTCGCTGATGCTGGAGAAGATGCGCTCGGCAAGTTTCACCGCGGCGGCGGCCATCGAAACGAAAAATAAGGCCCCAAATTTGACACGTTCGGAAAGGCCTTCCTGACTATAGACTTTATGCCAGTCATCAATAAAACCAACGATCATATAGCCTGCGGTTGTTCCTAAACCGATGAGTAAGAGCATCCACTGGTCAGTTGTAAAATCAAGTAAGTAGGCGGCGAAGATGCCGGTGCAGACGATAGCGAGCATGAAGGCAGGGCCACCCACGAGAGGTAGTTCAATGGTTTTAATTTCGCGTCCACCGGCAAGCAGATCAGCGCGATGAGTGCCGGGTTTATGTTCCCCACTGCGAAATTTTGGGAACAAGAGCATGGCGATACCACAGAACGCAAGGCTAATAAAGGCACAGATGATAAAAATGAGTAGTAACCAAACAAGAAGCATCGTATGTTCTCCCAGGCCGACTATTGGCACACGTGTTTCATGAGTTCAAACGCAAGGGTAGATAGATGGTAACGTATATAGGTATTAGGGGTATGGGTCAGGATCGGTGTGTTTAGTCCCTCCTGCTGGTGTCCTGCGGTGTATGCAGGAGTTGCTGTAGTTGTTCACGTGCGATGCGACGATCATCCCAGGGAAGTTTCTCACGTCCCATAATAATGCTTTGTTCGTGTCCTTTGCCTGCTAGCAGGACGGTATCATCGGCGTTGGCGGAGTGAAAGGCAGTGGCGATAGCGGTCGTGCGATCAGCGATGCAGAGGAAATCGCGTCCATTGATCTTGCCAGCGGCCTCGGCTCCAGCGGCAATCGAGAGTAAAATTTGTTCACGGTCTTCCTCGCGTGGGTCTTCATCGGTAATAACGAAGAAATCAGCTTTTTGTGCGGCAATGTGGCCCATGGCGGGACGTTTTTGCAGGTCGCGTTCGCCCGCTGAGCCAAAGACGACAATGATGCGTCCTTTGGTAATAGGACGCAGGGTATCGAGGACTTTGGCAAGGCTATCGGGTGTATGGGCATAGTCTACAATGACGGTGTAGTGCTGTCCTTCATCAATGCGTTCCATGCGTCCTGCGACGCCCTTGACGGTGGCCAGAGCATGCGCAATATCAGAGAGGGCAATGCCCTGGCTATAGGTGGCGGCAATGGCGGCGAGGGCGTTACTGACGTTGAAGCGACCGACGAGTTGTGTTTCGATGATTGCTTCGGCATCGGGTAGGACGACACGGAAGCGTGTGCTGGTTGCGCGCAATTGGATTTCAACGGCGCGTACGGCGGCGGGTGTATCGATGCCGTAGTCGAGGATAGGAACGCGGCAGTAGGTTTTTAAGAATTCATAGCTGCTATCATCGCGGTTGAGAATGGCGATGGTTTTGCAGCCGAGACCTTTGTCGTGGCTGCTGTCCAACATTTCAAAGAGGCGTGCTTTGGCGCGTCGATAGGCGGCGAGCGTTTTATGAAAGTCGAGATGCTCATGTGTGATGTTGGTGACGACGGCGACATCAAAAGCGCAACCGCGCACGCGCTGAAGTTCCAGGCCGTGTGAGGTTGCCTCGATAACGGCATGAGTTGCCCCTTCGGTATGCATGCGGCGGAGGAGTTGTTGGATGTCGAGAGCCTCTAGGGTACTTTGGCGTGTCGTGTTTTCCCATTCCCGCCCATTGAGCCGAAAGTTGGCGGTGGTCATCAGGCCGGTCTGTTTGCCAGCTTGTTCGAGGATAAGGCTAATCAGGTTGCTGGTGGTGGTTTTGCCATCGGTTCCCGTCACGCCAATCGTGCAAAGCTGTTGTGCAGGATTATCGTAGAAGGCGCAGGCAAGGTCTGCCAGTGCAGTTCGCACGTCGGGGACGACGATGTAGGGGAGTGGTGGAGTGGTGCTGCTTGTGAGTTGTTCGCCAATGGCGGCAAGTGCGCCTTTGCGCGTGGCGTCATCCAAGAAGCGTTGTCCATCGGTATGCGTGCCGGGCACAGCAATAAAGAGATAGTCGGCTTCGACATGGCGTGAGTCATAGGCGAGGCCACGGATGTTGCTTGTCAGGATGGTGTCACTGACGTGCGCTGTTTGTAAGGGTGGCTGCGCTAAGGCGGCCAGGAGTGTGTGTAGTTGCATAGAAATCTTCTGCATATCTCATCTATGTTGTCTAGAAAAACACTATTAATAGTAAATGGTTCGTGTGCGATGATAGGGACGCAGGGCGGCAAGGTGCTGACCAGCCAGCCAGAGTTGCTGATCGACAGCGATGGCGGTCAAGATGACGCCCTGGCGAGCGAGCGAGCGTCTGAGCAATTCGCACGCCCAGACCGTGGCGGCCCGAATTTCCAGCTCTTCAGGGCAGCCAGCCGCCAGCAGTTCTTGACGATCAATACGCTGTGCCAGCGTTGGTGCATATTCAATCACATGGTAATGACGCAAGACCTGAGGAACTTTATAATCCGCAAAGCAGGTCA
Organism: Ktedonobacterales bacterium; assembly: GCA_027311145.1. Taxonomy (GTDB): domain Bacteria; phylum Chloroflexota; class Ktedonobacteria; order Ktedonobacterales; family Ktedonobacteraceae; genus DTNP01. The sequence goes on along the minus strand of DAICZM010000211.1, from coordinate 5,640 downwards.
ACTGATCGATATTACTCAGCGCACCCCAGTGTGTTGCGTGGAATGCATGGAACAGGTCGGCCACGCAAATCTGTGCCCGTTTCAAAAAGTGTACCGCGTGTGAATGGTAGAACGCAATATCGCGAAATGAAGAGAAGTCACGTGCCAGTAATTGTACCAGGGTAACGGCATTATAGGCAGCTTGCTCAATGGCGTTGGTGAATTGTCCATCATAGCGTGCGAGCAGGACCTGTCCTACTTCGCGTGCGTTGTGTACCCGTTGCTCAAATAAGGGGATGGCTGGCGTCGTAGCCAGAGAGCCGCGAAAAATATGGGCGATGGTGTCTTCTGTGATGGTACTGAGATAGGCAGCGTCCCAGAGTGGGATACCTTCTTCAACGGCGCGTGTCAGTGAGGCAGCTTCTGCCCAATAGCCATTCAGCACGGTGTGATTGTACGCAATGCTCCAACGCTCCTGGCCAGCTTCTGCCCAGAAGCAAAAGTTTAAAGCATCGAGGAGGAGTATCCAGTTGACGGTGCGAGCCGTGCCGTCGTTGAAGTGGTATTGCTCGTACCATGCCGAGGACGCGGTACTGGCGGTAAGGCCGCTCTGTATCCATTGTGTGCTAAGGGCCTCAAGAGCAGTTGGGTTAATCCAGGCGTGTTTTCCCACTTCCAGGACGCGGCGTGTGCTGCTCAGGACCATGAGTGGGTCAGGTGAAGGGAGTGTATAGTTGTCTTGCTCGTCTTCAGTGTCCCAAGAATGCGGATGTGTCATGCTGTGCTTGCCTTTCTTCTCTAGTGCTTCGATTCTACAGACAATGTTTGCATTCGTCAATAACCATGATACACAATCCATTTCGATCTTGTTAAATATAAAAAAGTTGACGGAGTAATCTCTTGCATTTTAACCGATTCTCATGTACTATTATTACTGTTAAGCCGTAAAGGCAAGCTTTGTTGCTTGCTCGTATGTTAGCTTATATACTGTACTTTGTAGTCTGTTTTGGTAGTGATGCCTGTCTTGTATAATAAAAGATGGCTTGTGGTGTTGTTTGGTTTGAAAACAGAAAGGTGCGCCCCCTCATGGAAGTACAGCAGATTCGCGACTTTGTTCACCGCGTGTCCCAAGATGAGACTTTGCGTGGTGAGCTTGCTGCTCATCCCGACAAGGTCATTGCGAGTGAAAGATTTTCCCCGCGTGTTGCCCGTGTTGTGGCCCGTCTGGTGCCACATTTGACTCTTGAGAATGAGGAGAAACAAGGCCCTTCATTCTGGTGGTTCTACAACTGGTGATTGGCCTTATCGGTAGGGAGCTGTGTTCTCTCTGCCTGTGCGTTCTTGATCGCCAGAAATTGTAAATGCAACCGCATTGTTGTTTCATGGATACGAGATTGTTATGCATGAAGATATGCAAGATGCGCGGGATGTGTTTGCCGCTTATCAGCTGTTGCTGCGTAAGCGGCTTCAATGTCTTATAGACGAGTTGTATCCCGCCCTTGCCACTGATGTAAAACGAGCTTTACAGGAGCCTGGGAAGTTGTTGGCTCCGCCATTGTTGGAGCAAGAGCCTTCGACAGCCGCTGATCGCTTGCCGCAGGGGGTGTGGGCATTGCTGCCGCTACTGATTGCGCGCCATGTCAATCCGATGGTTAACCCAGCGTCTGTTTGTATGGTTGGGGTCGCGGTTGAGTGCATTATTTGTGCCCTCGACCTGTTGGATGATGTTGAAGATGACGATCAAACCGCGATTATACATGCATTAGGTGTGCCGCGTGTGCTAAATACTGCGACGACGCTGCTTTCGTTGGCGCAGCGCGCGCTCCAGGCCTTAGTTGGCGAAGGGATGGCATGCGCGTTGGTGCAACGTTTGCAGGAGCGCGTCCAGGATGGTTTGTTGATCGCAATGGCTGGGCAGCATCGAGATTTGTTAGACGAGCAGCGTTCTGCCGATGAAATGACGCAGGAAGAGTGTCTGGAGATTGCGTCGTGGAAAGGCGGGGCGTTGATGGAGATGGCGTGTGGACTGGGTGCATTGTGTGGGCAGGCCGATGAGGTGACCTATCGACTCTTTTGTGATCTTGGCTTGCTGCTGGGCACAGCGCATCAACTTGACAATGATAGCCATGACTTGTATTATCTCTTAACGAAGGGTGTCTCTGCCACGCAAGCAGGTCCCACCAGGGTAGAGCAGAGCAGTGATGTGGAACTCGTAAAAACAGATTTGTCACGGAGCAAAAAGACATTGCCGGTGGTCATTGCCGCAGCGCATGATGATACGCTTCAGAATAGCTCTCGTCGTTCCGATGATGAGGAAGCGAGGTATAGAGGTTTTCTGCATGAGGGGATAGTTACTACCTGGGGTCTCTGTCTACTCTACCGAGAGAGAGCCGTTGAATGTTTGCATCAGATTGAGGTGCAAGCCCCTATCTCTTCTGCGTTGCGTCTCTTGCTCGGTTTCACATAGGACGCTAGCGAAACGAGAGGTGGCAACAGCCACAAGAGATATGTTATGAAGCGCATATTGCAAGTGCAAGTAAATATATGGGTATGGCGAGTAGGCATTGCGGTACTGGTGCTGATCGGTTTTTTTGTGCTTGTTGGCATAAATGGATATGTGACGTTTTCTCATTTGGCAGAGTCGTTATTGCCGCAAGCCTGGTTGCAGTTTGGTATCTCTACATTCACTGCGCTGATGTTTGTGGCTGTTGGTATTTTGGTCTGGCTTTATGGGCGTGAGCGGCGCATCGCGCAAACGTTGTTTGGCTTTTGCCTGATGATGGTGCTTGTCTTTGGTACGGAGACTGGTGCATTAGGCAATCAGAAATTTCTGGATTTCCTCAGTACGTGGGGCAGTATTATTGCTATTCCGCTGCTTTCCATGCTTTTATTGCACTTTCCACACGATTATTTCTCGTTGGCTCAGGAAAGGTCTGAGAGCAGAACGTCACCAAAGGCGGCAGTGCTTGTGCGTGTGATGCAGGTAGTTGCTCCGATTTATCTGCTGACCCTGAGTGTTTGCGGTATCTGTTTGCTTGTTGGCAGTGTGATGTTTGCAATTTCGGTAACAACTCCAGCTAATTGGTTCTGGGCGGTTTCCTATCTCTATGAATTTATGGGCATTGGGGGCACGATCACGACGGTGAGTCTGTCCTATTATCTCGCTGCCTCCCATCGGGAAAAACAGCAAATCCGTTTATTTGTGTTGGGTGTCATTTTTGCGGTGGCTCCTTTTTTTCTGCTGACGCTTTTTCCTCATGCATTTGGCTCGGGGAGCCGCTACATAGTTGATTCGCAGCTCAGTACGTTGACCTTTATTTTGTTTCCTCTGGCCTTAGGATATTCGATTTTACGTTACCAACTGCTCATCTATGATGTCTATATTCGGCGTGCGGTGGCCTGGATTATCGGTAGTGTTGGTTTGTTGCTGCTGGTGTATGCGGTTGTGATTATCACGGAGTCGTTTGCGGTGGCCTTGCCCTCGTTTGTGGCGATGTTGATTGTGGGTGTTACAGCATTGGTGGCTCCGCTGATCTGGTGGTTTGCGCGAATGCTAACCGAACGTCTTTTTTATAAGGAAACGCTGTATTATCATCGTCTGATTGAAAAGCCCGCCTCGTTATTAGATACGGTGCTTGATCTGGATGAGGTGGTGCGCTTGTTGGTCACATCGGCCATGCATATTTTCGAGACGGCCAATGTGTGCCTATTTGTGCTGGATGAGAATGATGGCTATTATCATGTCTTACCGGGGGTGCAGCAGGGAGAGGGTGAAGAGACGCGCTTGCCGATGTTAGATGAGCTGATGCATATCTTTCATCCGCAAGATGCTCATAAAGAGGGATACTGGTTGCATGAGCAGCTGTCGCTGGTGATGCAGTTAGATCAGGTGACGCGCCCGGTTTTTTTGAGTGAGCTACATGCGCCATCGACGATGGCGCGCTTTGGCTTGATGTTTTATGAGGAGATGCATGTAGAGGGTGAGGAAGAGAAGGTTTTGGTGACACCGATCCGCGTGCAGGGCAAGATGGTTGGGATGTTATTCTTGGGCGAACGTGGCGATCATCAACGCTATGCGGGTCCTGATTTTGATGCCATTATGCTGTTGTTGGGGCGTTTTTCGCCGTTATTGGAGACGGCCCGTCTGGCGCAGAAGGCGAGACAGCATGCCACGTTGCTCAATAACCTCTATAGTGTGAGTATGCTACCGCAGGATGCTTTTGCGACGGTTAAAGAGTTGGCGAGTGCGTATGCGTCGGTGGCCGCGCATGCCTTGCCGGTAGTTGCCAAAATCTGGTTGTGTGAGCAGAACACGCAGCGTGTGCGCTGTGCAGCTGTATCGGGAGAGGGGACGCAGCTTTTTGTGCATGAGCAATTGCTGTTGAAGCGGCAAGAGGATTGGCAGGCAATTTTTTACGAAGGGGCAAGTTCACCGCATTGGCAAGAAAATACGCAATATCTGCCCTCGTGTCTGTGTGCCGTGCCCCATGTTCCTTTTGCCTGGTTGCCATTGAAGCTGGGCAGTAAAAACGTGGGTATTTTAACGGTAGTCTATCAGCGTCCGCATCTTTTTACGAAAGAGGAGGTGCGTGTGCTAGAGATGTTTACCAGTCAGTGTGCGGTTGCGTTGGAGAATACACGCATCACCCTTGCGTTGCGAGAGGCCTATGAACGGCAAAAAGAGCTGGATACGTTAAAAGATCAATTTATTATGACCACTTCACATGAACTGCGCACGCCACTGACGGCGGTGTTGGGGTATGTTGAACTCTTGGAGCAGTATGGCAACGAGTTATCAGAGGAAGCGAGGATGAGCTTTATTCGCAAGGCCCATAGGGGCTGTGACGAATTAGCTCTGATGATGGAAAATATCATGGATGCCAGTCGTGTGCATATCGATGCCGAGAAGGTGCATGTGCAAGAGGTGGTGTTGAACGAGTCAGTGGCGCATGTGGTAGAGATATTGGGGGCACTGATTAGTGCAGAGAAGCGAGCGGTCAAGGTGAATATTCCGGCTGGTATGGTGGTGCTGGCGGATAACTTACGTTTAAGGCAGGTCATTCTGAATATATTTAATAATGCGTTGAAGTATTCACCGGCCGGCGCAAGCATTGAGGTGAGTGCGCAAGAGCAGGGTGCATTGGTGGTAGTGGCGATTCGCGATTATGGGTCGGGCGTGCCGAAAGAGGCGCAAGCTCATTTGTTCGAGCGTTTTGTGCGTTTGGAGCGCGATATGAATAGTCCGGTACGAGGTGCTGGTCTGGGATTATATATCTGTAAGCGTCTGGTAGAGGCGATGGGTGGGAAGATTTGGGTGGAGAGTGCAGGTAACGCTGGGGAAGGTAGCAGTTTTCTTTTCGAGCTGCCGCTTGCCGCGCAAGTGTCGCTGCCTAGCCAGCACCATGATAGCTCTCATGCGGTGTCGCGTTCATAAGGCCAGCGTGGCCATGTCTAGAAATATACCCGACTTTCTGCTGAAAAACGTCAATGAAACAATGCATAGCTATTATATATGCTGTTCAGTGAAAAGAAGCAGGAGAAAAGGTATGACTACTGCGGATAGAGAATATATTGGCGTAACGCCGCGTCAGGTAGAGGTGCTTACGTTGATTACGAGACGTGACCGTTGGTCCGTAGGTGAGCTGGCAAATGCATTAGGTG
>DAICZM010000210.1 GCA_027311145.1 Ktedonobacterales bacterium | reverse complement strand
CGATAAGTTCGGCATAACCCTGATCTGACTCAGCGAGAAGCTCAGGCCAAGAACGAAAGCGATGCTCCTGAAAAATGACAGGGTTGAGTTGCTCAAAATCGTCAGATACGGGTTGGGGTTCATTCCGAATGATGGCTTGCAATATGGATGCGAGGCGATGACGCCAAAACGTCAGATGCGCCAGATGGTCTTTGGCAGACCAGCATTCTGGCATGCCAATCGTCGCCAGTTCGGCAGGCGGTAATTGCTGAAAAAAAGCATTCTGACTGATCTGCGCCTGACGCAAAAGATCAACGAGAAGAGGCCGGAAAGCAGGAGATGTCATGGATGGTCTTCCTCACTTTTTGTGAAATCGTCTTCAAGCACGGGCAGAGCGCACCGGGCAAGGGGACAAGATAGAACAAACTGAGATAATGCACCCATGAGAAGCCCTCAACCGAAAGCAAGAGTAATGCTTTCAAGAAAGAGCATTTCTTATCAAATCAATGACGAGCGGTAGAAATCAGCAGTAGACGATTCTCATGCATGAGGTGCAGTATCTTGTAGAAGAGAAAAGTATGTTCTTCATACGTCGCACCTCCTTTCTGTGGTAAAACAATGCCATATTGTAGGTTCAGTATAGCACAATATGCAAGCCAGTTACAAGAGGTCTGCCAGCAGTCCAGCAGTCAGCAACAACCGCTCTTAGAGAGATTTGGGCGTATCATGTTGGGATATAGGTATGCATAAGATCAATAGCGTGACGCTCTGACTTCCAATTGAGCATTTCCGCTTTTTCGGAGGTGAATGAGAACAGGTCTATAGAAGAAGAGTTCGGCAAAACAATTTGCCTCATGCAGATGAAAGGCAACTATTTCATGAGAAAAATCATTGTTACTGAGTATCTCACGTTGGATGGCGTGTTTGAAGAGCCTGGTCACTGGTCTTTCGATTTCTGGAGTGACGAAGCAGCCAAATACAAATACGATGAACTTTTTTCCTCAGATACGCAGCTTCTGGGGCGCGTAACCTATGAGGGGTTTGCGAAGGCATGGCCGACGATGGAAGGTACGGGAGATTTTGGGGAACGGATGAATACCATGCCCAAATACGTTGTCTCAACAACGCTAAAAACGGCTGAATGGCAGAATACGACCATCATCAGTGAAAATGTTGTGGCGGAGATACAAAAACTCAAAGAGCAGGCGGGCCAGAATATCCTGGTTGCTGGCAGTGGGAGACTGGTACAAACGCTGATGCAGCACGATCTTATTGATGAATACAGGATGATGCTCTATCCGCTTATCCTGGGCAGCGGCAAGCATTTATTTCCAGAGAGAGCGAATGCGCTCAAACTACAATTAGTAGGGACAACGCCATTTCGTTCAGGTGTTGTTGTGCTTACATACCAACCACTGAGAAAGAAATTGGATATGCCAGACTGACTCTGAATAGCTCAACCGGCTCACAGTACTCCCATTCTTCTATGCTAATTTTGGCATAAAGACATGAGAGTATTTTTGCAGGTATGCTTGTTATGGCACAGAAATGAAGTTAAAGTGGCTGGTCGTATCACGCCACGCATGGATGGCATCGCCGCCACGCGAGAGATCAAAAAACGCTGGCCAAATGCCTATATCGTCATGCTCACCACATTTGACGACATTGAACTGATCCATGCGGGCCTCCATGCCGGAGCACTCGGATATCTACTAATGGAGTATTTTACTGATCGCGAGCGCGAAGTCCTGACAATGGTCGCTACAGGTGCATCTAATCGTGAAATCGCCGAAGCACTCTTTAGCACCGAAGGCACGGTAAAAAATCACCTCAGCAATATACTTGGCAAACTGGGCGTGCGAGACCGCACGCAGGCCGCCCTCAAAGCCAAAGAGCTAGGTCTGGCCTGATGCCGGAATGATATTTCTGCCATCCTATCCTTTGAGCTTGCTTTGCACGCTCTGCCTCCTGAGTTCGCGCAAAGCATTAGAGGCCACCCAGTTTCCCTTGCCCTTTTGCAAAATCTCTTGCGAAATAGCAATCGCCGCTTGATTGAGCGTGCGATTGCGCTTGCCGATCTGGCGTAATGCCCAGTTGATCGCTTTCTTGACGAAATTTCGGTGGTCATACGCCTCACGTTGAATAATGGCAAGAAAGGGCAGATAGCGTTCGTCGGGAGCGTGCTTATCATGGACGGCGAGAGAGGCCATCAGCACAAAGCCTGCGCGCTTCTCATACTCCGCCTCACGTACACACCACTCGACTGCTTTCTCCCAGGCCAGCGCGGTTTTATCGAAGAGGTTGCCACAGCACTGGTCGCAGAGATCCCACGAGTCAAATTGCGCTACCCACTGCTCCATCTGCTCCTCGCTGACAGCAATGGGGTCATCAACCATCGTCGCCAGGATGCGCGCCTCATGGATGCCCGTCTCCCAGAGTTGCAGGGCCAGCGCGTGGTTCTTCCCGCCGAGGCCGCGCGCCATCTGCCTGAGCGTGTTCACGGAGACACCCAGCGCGTGCTCAGCGTTGATACCGAAATAGCTCATGCCCGTAAGATGGGACTGATCTCTGCTAGCATACAACTGCTCCATAATCTCGGATAGTGCCATCATGCGTTTCATCGGCTATGTGACCTCTTCTCTAACTGTTATCGCTCAAACACATTGTTTTTCTCGGTAAATTGAATAAAATAAACATTTGTTGCATCTACAGCTAAGTAGCCATCAGGAGAGGCACCAGGACCAAAACATGAGGCAAGCAAAAAACAAGAAATAGTAGTAGCCAATATTGTTGAGATAATTGTTATTACTCGTGATAGTTTCATCTCTCTTCTCCTGTTATTTTTCAAGAGAATAGCAGATTTCGCGCATAAAAGCTAGAGTTTTGAAAGAATCAGCATAACACAACATCAGTACTCGAAAGCAGAAATTGCTCTAGTAACCAGATAACTGAAGATGCTATAGATCTGCTGCGTAAGGCACGAGAAGAACATGTAGGAAAGTTGGATCAAAGATAAATAAATGCGCTATTGCCCTGCGTGCAAGGCTCTTTGCGTGCGCATTCTAGAGGAGCGTGCAAGATTACCTATCTTTTCCACCCAAAGAACACGAGCCTTCTCAAGGGAACAAATTCGCGTGCGGTGGCGTCACTATAAAGAAATGTATGTGGTTATGACAAGGAAAATACGATGTTCAGCAAGCAGATACGCGCTGCTTTTCCCTGGCTGACGCTGGCGATCATACTGGCAGGACTGAGCGGTTGCGGCGCACAATCTTCCATCACAGGCACTAACAGCGGCCCTGATACCGTGCAGATTACCATGCACCTGCTAGTTATTGGCGGGTCAAAGCAGACTACCGTAATGCTCACCAACGCGTCAATGGTACATCAACTATTTACCACCGTTGCTGGTCTTGCGGATTTTCCAGCAAATGCCGCCTGCACCGATGAGGCAGGGCCAAGCTATACACTGACCTTCCTACAAAGCAGCAAGACGCTGCTCACGCTTGACGCGCAACGCTATGGCTGTCGAGTTGTCTCGATCAAAGGTGAGACGCAGCAGAAGGTTGCCAATGCGCAGTTCTGGTCAGAGTTAGATCAGGCCATCTATCACGCCACGCCGATTGCGCAACCGCAACAACTGGCAATTCTGCATACCATCGCGCCCGATCAGCCAGCCCAGAGCGCGTTAATCACCTCGGCAGCAACGGCACAACGACTCTATCAGGCAATTCTGGCACTGTCTCAGGTCCCATCGAGTAGCACCTGCATCCAGACATTACGCCCTGAATACCAGCTTGCGTTCCATACCGCTGACCAGACAATTCCTTCTATTGTTGACAATACGTGCAATACAATCTCGCTTGGCGGGAACTTTCAGACGCGCACCGGAACTTATGTGATGGATGCGCAGTTTAAGCAACTCCTCGCGCAGACATTCGCTGCTGCATCCTTCGCAACTGCGCAGCCCGATCAACTCTCGCTGGAAGTCATGCCAGCGAGAGGGAACGTCAGTAGCATGACGATCACGGACGCCGGATTGCGCCAGCAGTTCTACAACAGGATTTTCGCGCTACCCAGAGGAACGGCCCTGCCGAATTGTCCGTCGGGTCAGGATAAAGTGCAGGGGATTGGACGCTGGTACAGCTTGAATTTCTCGCAGTGGAGCTTGCCCATTCTGTCCAGCGTCGATGCATACGAGGGTAGTTGCCACATGCTCTGGCTCGACGCTGGTCAAGGCATGGGTAGTGGCTTGATCTTGCAGCCTGACACCGCCTTTTGGAACCTCCTGCACCAGACGGCAAACACGTAGGCTCCGTCAATCGTCATCCGATACGTTGTGTGAACGGACGGGCAACCACAAGGGTCAATACTGTTCAAATAGAAGCAATCGGTCTGCGGTGTGGAGGGTGTGTTGCTTTACCCGAAATGCCTGAAAGAACCGTAGAGAGGATGAGCATGACACTCACATGGAGCCATTTGTGTGTCATGCACGACTACACCTATTGATGCATCGTAGAAAAGATGCGTATTTTCTCCTCCCCTGCAAAAAGTGGACAATCACGTTTGACAGAGCACTACGGGTTACTCCTCCTCGCGATTTCACGCACTCACGTTGCTGTCGGTGTGGCGGAAGCCCATCGCGTAGAGGGCTGCGTACATTCCGTTGAGATGCAATAACTCGTCATGCGTTCCCTGCTCCATCAACTGTCCCTTGTCTAGCACAATAATCTTATCCGCACCTTTAATTGTCGAGAGACGGTGCGCGATCACAAGAGCGGTTCGCCCATATAACAGACGCCGTAAGCCTTGCTGCACAATCATCTCGGTAAAGGTGTCAATATTCGCTGTTGCCTCATCAAGAATCAAGATGCGTGGGTCTGCCAACAATGCACGGGCAAACGAAATGAGTTGACGTTGGCCCACGCTCAGGTTACGCCCACGCTCGCGAATGGGCATATCATAGCCTTGTGGCAGACGCATCACTATATTGTGTAAGCCAACAGCGCGTGCAGCCTCGATCACCTCTTCATCCGTCGCCTCCAAACGCCCATAGCGGATATTGTCACGCAATGTGCCGGTAAAGAGGAACGGGTCCTGTAGTACGACACCGATCTGCCTGCGCAGCGATGCCTGCGTCACATCGCGTACATCGAAGCCATCAATCAGCAACGCGCCATCTTGGATGTCATAGAAACGGGTGAGCAAGCCAGCAATCGTACTCTTGCCTGCCCCCGTCTGTCCGACAATCGCGACGGTCTGACCAGCTTTAATCGCGAGGTCGAGGTCACGCAAGACGGGACGCTCAGGATTATAGCCAAAGGTGACGTGGCGAAATTCGACATTGCCCTGAATTTGGGGCAGTATCTTCGCTGCGGGCTTATCCTGAATTTCAACCGCCACGTTCATGATCTGAAAGATACGTTCCGCTGCCACACCTGAACGTTGGAGCTGCGTATACTGCTGGCTCAGCTCACGAATCGGGTCAAAGAAACGATTAATGTAGAGCGTAAACGCGACCAGCACACCGATCTGTAGCGCGTTATGCTCCACCTGAAGACCGCCGAAGATGATTGTGAGCGAGATTGCCAGGGCAGCTACCACCTCCACTAATGGCAAGATCAGGGCCGCAATCCGGCTCGCCTCTAGATTGGTATCGCGGTTATAGGCATTCAGTTCATCAAACTCAGAGCGATTGCGGTCTTCACGGGCAAGACTCTGAATCACGCGCATACCAGAGATGTTCTCCTGCAAAGTCGCATTGACTATCGAGATCGCCGCACGGGTCAGGCGAAACGAACGTTGTGCATAGCGTTGCCAGAAGCCCGCTATCAGGAACATTATCGGCAAGACCGTAAATGTCAGCAGGGCCAGCGGGACATTCATCGAGAGCATCGCGATGATAATGCCGACCAGCGAGACGAGCGAACTCAAGATCGAGAGCAGGCCGGAACTCAGCATCGACTCCAACACGTCAATATCGCTCTGCAAACGCGACATCACGCGCCCAATCTGCGTGCGATCATAGAAACGCAGCGAGAGCCGTTGCAAGTGGGTAAACATATCTGCACTGAGGTGATAGAGGATTTGCTCACCCGTCCACGACATAATCCAGACCTGCCAGTATTGCGCCTGCCACATCACGACATTGACGGCCAGCAAGACGCCGCTAATGACGGCCAAGCCCGTGACATCGTGGCGCGTAATAAACTGGTCAATCGCTAAGCCAATCAAAAATGGGTTAAGCAGGTTGGCAACGGTGTAAATCAGCATCAAGACAATACTGGCGATAGTGGGCACACGGTAATTTGCAACATATGGCCCAAACTGACTGAGCAGATTCCAGTTAAATTTTGCAGTAATATTCTCATCCGAAGTGGCAAGGCTATTTTCGCGCCAGTAACTGGTACGCCGTTGCTCCAGTCGCGTGCGTGCATTCATCGTAGTGCCTCCTGTTCCTGGTCGGGCAGTGCCGTATGCAGACGCTCCTCAAACTCTTCCTGCTCGCGCAATTGCAGGTCATACAACTGCTTGTAACGCCCGTTAAGCGCAAGTAAAGAGGCGTGTGTGCCACGTTCTACGATACTCCCATGCTCGATGATGAGAATCTGGTCAGCATTCTTGACGGTGCGCAGACGCGAGGCGACTACAAAGGTTGTGCGTCCCTGCATCACCGCATCCAATGCCTGCTGAATCAGATATTCCGTTTCCATATCGACACTTGAAGTCGAGTCATCAAGAATCAGGATGCGTGGGTCGAGCAACAAGGTGCGCGCTATCGCAACACGCTGTTTCTGACCGCCGGAGAGCGTGACACCACGCTCGCCAACCCAGGTACGATAGCCATCGGGCAAGGTCAGCGCGAAATCGTGCAAACGCGCCGCTTTCGAGGCCGCAATAATCTGTTCTTCTGTTGCATTGCTCACACCATAGGCTATGTTATCGCGCAAGGTTGCATTAAACAGAAACACATCCTGCAAGACGAGACCAATATTGCTCCGCAATGAAACAAGAGTGATATCACGCACGTCATAGCCATCAACAGTGATGCGCCCACTATTGACATCGTAAAAGCGTGGTACGAGATGCAAAATCGTGCTTTTGCCTGTACCGGTGGCTCCCAGCAGAGCCACGATCTGACCAGGATGGGCCTCTATCGTGATGTCATGCAATACCGCTGGCCCCGTACCATAGGCAAAAGAGACCTGCTCAAAACGCACCTCGCCTTTGACATCCTCTAACTCGTGCGCATCCGGCGCATCGACAATCGTCGGTTGCGTATCCAGCACGTCAAAGATGCGCACACCGCCCGAGAGGCCGCGCATCCACCATGTCACCATAAAGCCAAAGGAGCGTACAGGCGTTCCCAACAACAGAATATATTGTGTTACAGCGACCAGCGTTCCTAAACTTAGATGGTTGCCGATCACTGCAATGCCACCAATCCAGACAATCAAAACCGTGATAACATTCAAGGCCAACACCATTAAAGGTTGATTCCATGCGGAGAGACGCAATGCCGCAAGATTCAGATCGCGCAGTTCGCGATTTTTCTTATCGAATTTCTCTATCTCAAAATCCTCGCGTGTGAACGCTTTGACGACGCGCATACCGCTCAGACTCTCCTGCATGATCGTGCCGAGCGCACCAGTCTCGTTCTGCACACCAGCCCACAACGGGCGTAAACGCTTGGCGACCTGCCACGCGAGCATACCAATGATCGGCACACAGATCAGCGTGACCAAGGCCAAACGCCAGTCTAACTCAAACAATACGATAGTCACTGCGATAAAAGTCACTGCCGCGACCAACGCACGCAGCAAACCCAGCGTAGTAAAGTTGCGTACCGCTTCGATGTCAACCGTCAAGCGTGACATGAGTTGTCCAGTTTCAGATTCATCATGAAACGAAAAGCTTAAACGTTGCAGATGATTATACACGCTATCGCGCAAATCGTAGGCAATTAACGAAGATACGGCCTGTGAGAGATAGCCCTGCCCATAGGCAAAAAGCCCACGCAGGCTGCTCGTGACAACGACTGCCGCTGCTGCCAAAAGTAGATCGTTGATGTGCCCGCTACGCACACCAACGTCCACTACCCATGCGAGCAGCGCAGGCACAATCAATGATAGGCCTGTAGAGAGCGCAAGAC
>DAICZM010000020.1 GCA_027311145.1 Ktedonobacterales bacterium | reverse complement strand
ACATATATGACGTGCATAAAATGTAGTGACACCCCTTGTGGGTGTCATGCTCATCCTCTCTATGACATTTGACAACGTACTACGCCAGATACTTTACTCCTCTAATTCAGCTTTCTTTGTGTGAATGCATAATAACAGGCCATCGGTCAGCGTCACCGCGGCTTGCTCGTGGGTCAACACGTTGCTGATGCCACGTGGTTTGCCGAAACGGAGCGTACTTTCGTGCAATGGATAATACAGGCCCGTCGTCGTGATGCCTGTTGCCGCACCAGTGAGCGGGAAGAGTGAGAGCAGATCGCCAACCGCGCCCGTGATCGTCGTGCTGGCGGGACCGCGTAAGAGCCATGCCTGCGAGGGGCCATCCACAATGCGCGTTGGCAGGGTGGTGATATCGGCCAGTAACAAAATATTGGCGATAGTGTGATCGAAGCGCGCCCCTCCGATTGCTCCCAGCAGCGTAATGCGGGTCGCGCCATGTTCGAGGGCCAGTTGCACCGCTAGTTCCGTGTCGGTCTCGTCCTTTTCAACGGCAACACGCACAATCTGGCTCCCTTGCTGCTCTAGTTCAGCAACAGGCAGGCGCAGAGAGTCGAAATCTCCCACGATGAGCGATGGCACGCGCCCGTAGTGTAACGCCGTTGATGCTCCTCCATCGGCGGCAATCACCATATCCGCGCTCGCAATTGCTGCCGTGACCGCCGTGCCGGGGCGCAACGTTCCGCCCGCGAAAATCACACAATGCATCCTCTCAGTACCTTTCGTCTTGTTTCGTAGCCTCTCGTCTCCGTCAACCGTTCTTCATCTATAGAGAATTTTAGTAAGTTTGTAAAGGTCATCGTATCACATGGACACATTGCCAACCGCCCCAGAATCATGGGGACGTTATCCAAAGGTCAAGCCGCAGCGTGTCGTGCCTGTCTACTGGCTCGACGAGTTGCCGGACCTCTCAACCTATGAAACATCTGTTTTGCCTTTTGCTTGCGGGCGCAGTTACGGGGATAGCTGTCTCAATGAAGACGGCGTCACGCTCGATGTGAGCCATCTCAATCGCTTTATGGCTTTTGATGAACAGGCAGGCATTTTACGTTGCGAGGCGGGCGTTACGCTGGCAGGTATTCTGGAACTCGTTGTGCCACGTGGCTGGTTTCTCCCCGTCACGCCCGGCACAAAATTTGTCTCGGTTGGTGGAGCGATTGCCAACGATGTGCATGGCAAGAACCACCATAAGGCGGGAACCTTCGGCTGTCACATCACGCAATTTGAACTCTTGCGCTCCACTGGTGAACGCCTGCTCTGCTCGCCCGACGAAAATAGCGAACTCTTTCGCGCTACTATCGGCGGGCTTGGCTTGACGGGCGTCGTTCTCTGGGCCGAAATTCGCCTCAAGCCTATTGTCAATTCACTGATCGATATGGAACGCATCCGCTATCGCTCGCTCAGAGATTTCATGGAGCTATCCGCCGAGTCCGATCAGGACTACGAATATACCGTCGCGTGGGTTGATTGCCTCGCCACTGGTAGTCAGCTTGGACGCGGCCTCTTCATGCGTGGCAACCACGATCAGACGCGAGCAAACCACTCTCTACCGAAAAAAATTCCGCTGACAGTGCCCGTCGATTTCCCACCTTTTGTGCTGAATACGTTGAGCATTAAAGCCTTCAACGAGGTCTATTACCATGCCCAGCGCGGCGAACGTGTACAGAAACTTGAGCAGTATGAGCCGTTTTTCTATCCTTTAGATGCTATTTACCACTGGAACCGCATGTATGGGAAGCGTGGCTTTTTACAGTATCAATGTGTCGTCCCGCTTGAGGATGGTTACGCGGTGATGAGCGATATCTTGCGCAGCATCAGTCGCTCCGGCGAAGGCTCGTTCTTGACCGTGCTGAAACGCTTTGGCGATGTGCCCTCGCCCGGCATGCTCTCATTCCCGCGCCCCGGTCTGACGCTGGCCCTCGATTTTCCCTATAACGGGCGCAAAACACTCAGACTCTTCGACACATTGGATCACATCGTGCGCCAGAGCGGCGGCTCGGTCTATCCCGCCAAAGACGCGCACATGACAGCGGAGAGCTTTCAGGCCTACTATCCACACTGGAAAACCTTTGTGCCATACATTGACCCGCGCTTCTCGTCGAGTTTCTGGCGGCGCGTGACGCAATAAATGCTGAAAAATACTGTACTCAAATCTGAATGGTAGCACTATGACAAATATTCTAATTATCGGAGCCGCCTCAGCCATCGCGCAAGAGACGGCCAAATGTTTCGCCAGCGATGGCGCACACCTTTTTCTGGTCGCACGCAACGGCGAACGTTTAGAGGCTATCGCCGCCGATTTACGGGTGCGCGGGGCACAACAGGTTGAAACCTTCGTTCTCGATCTCATGCAATTCGACCGCCATCAGGAGCTTTTTGAGGCCGCAATTGCTGCTCTTGGCACACTCGATATGCTATTGATCGCGCACGGCACGCTGAGCAATCAGCAGCAGTGTCAGCGGAGCGTCGAGGAGACACTGCACGAACTGAATAATAACGCGCTCAGCGTCATCTCGCTGCTGACGATCGGTGCTAATTATTTTGAGCAGCGGCGTAAAGGTTGTATTGCCGTCATCGGTTCAGTGGCTGGTGATCGCGGCCGCCCCAGCAACTACGTTTATGGCACGGCAAAAGCAGCCTTAAACGCCTTTTTGCAGGGCTTGCGCGCACGCATGGCAAAAGTTGGGGTGGCAGTCGTCACGATCAAACCGGGCTTTGTGGCAACACCCATGACAGCATCCATCCGCCAAGGCTTGCTCTTCGCGCAAGCGCGCCCGGTTGGTGAAGGCATCTATAAAGCGATGCAGCAGCGACGCGATGTGGTCTATCTACCCTGGTTCTGGCAACCAATCATGTTGATCGTGCGCAGCATCCCCGAAAGCATCTTCAAACGCCTCTCGCTATAGAGGCGTCATATCCTCACAAGCTTGTACAGAGAACGGTTAATGGACGAAACGCCCATTAACCGTTCTCTGTACAAGCGGTGCGATGTATTTGTCAACGTTCGCGCGAATAGACCACAAACAGAACAATGCCCACAATCACCAGGATCACACCAAGGCCCACCATTGCAAAAAGCAGAAAATTGATTGTGCCGCTATTGCTGCCCCCACTGCCAGTTCCGCCAGTAGATGCAGGAGTGGTTGGCACACTGGTCGGGGCGGTTGTCGGTGAAACAGACAGCGTCGGCGTAGGACTGGGTGCTGTTGTAGGCGTAGGTGTGGCAGCACCTGTTACCGTCAAGGCATTCTTCTGTACCACTTTGAGGGTGGTCGTATTGTTTGCAGAGACACTGACCGTGTACGCACCTGCAGGCGTTGTGGCCGGAATGGTCAGCGTGACATTGATCTTGCCACTTTGATCGGGGTTCGTCTGCTGGCTGACAAGCACAGTAGCTTGCACGGGATCAGTAACAGCAACGGTCAACGCCTGAGGGGGTAGCCAATTCTCACCCGTAATTGTCACTTGCCCGCCCGCTGTAAGGCTGGTAGGCGTGATGACAATAGTCGGAGCAGGTGTGACTGTAAAAGTATTGCTGGAAAGCACGCTTGCACCAGGGGTGACCACACAGACATAGTAGGACACACCCACTGTTGCCGCACTCGTCGGCCATGTAGTGTCGAGCGCGAATGTCCCATCTTGCTGCACTGTCACGCTTGTCGGCGTGAATGGCATCAAGCCCAGATTAGCAGGCTGGCCTTGATCCGTACATTTTGTTGGATCACTATTGCTTGTAGTATACAGATTGACGACCCCAGGATTAAAACCAGAACCGCTAAGATGAATATTCGTACCGGGCTGTCCACCAACCGCCCCACCATTATTGCCCGGTTGGCTAATAGTTACCTGCTGGGTTGCCGCATGGGCCGATGGAGATTGTACAGCAACAACAACACCGTAGCCAAACAGACAACAACATAAGCAAAAGATACGCCAGATATTGGCTCTTCGCATAGAGGCCGCTCCTACAAAACACAACGTTTACAATAAGCATAAACGTTGTGCGTGCGATGCTTGTAACAAAGCGGTACTGGCGAAGCAAAACGTCGAGGCTGCCTATGGATATTTAACAAATTATTGTGGGTTGCGTAATGCTCTGTCAAACATCATTGCGACTGTTTTGGCAGTTCGTTCATCTTCAATTGAGACACAGCCATTGAGACACAGCCATTGAGACACAGCCATTGAGACACAGCCATGACACCCACAAGGGGTGTCACTACATTTTATGTGCGTCATATATGTAGTGACACCCCTTGTGGGTGTCATGCTCATCCTCTCTATGATGTTTGACAGAGCAGTAATGCCGTGATGTATTTTGTTAATGTCCATATGCTACGCCGACGCGACGATACATCATGCTTCCTAGATGATTGCGGCGACAGAGGCCTGACGCCGTAAGAGGAGTACTGCAACCACAAAGAGTACGAGAATACAGCCCAGCGAAACAGCGAAATCCAGCATGAAACTGCTCCACGCGAACTGGCTCTGGAGCGCGTTGGCAGCACCATCGGCAATATAATACGTGGGCAAGATTCTGATAACCTGCGCAAAGGGATTGTTCGAGAACAGTTGTCCAAACGCACCGACGAAAAAGATTGGCAGAATATAGATGAAACTGGCAATACCAGAAAAAGCTCCCGCCGCGCTTGTCGTCTGGAAAAAGCTGCCCGCCAGCAATCCAAAGGAGACGCTGAAACATGCTCCCAAGAACGCGAACAGCAACAAAAGTGGTACCTGTCCACTGTATCCACCCTTAATCCCCAACGCGACAAGCGTCAATACCAATTGATATACCAGTCCCACCAGCAATTTGCCCGCGATCACATCAGCAAACGAGGCCGGCGTGACCATCAACATACGCAGCGTCTTTTTCTCCTTCTCTTCCGCCAACAATCCCGGCACAAGCGATGTGCCAATCATGAGCGAACTCAGCAAGACACCCACGCTATAGACCTGCCCAACCTGCTCAAACACGCTGGCACTGGTAGCCGAAGGCGGATTGATCGTTGCCACACTGATCTGTGCTGGCGGCTGTGGATTGGCAAGACCACGTGTATAATCGGTAATTGTGCTGAGTAACAGACTACTTTGCTGCGGGTCAATCTGATCGCCGTTGACATATATTTGGAGCTGCGGATGGGCGTTCGCCACCAGATTGCCATCAAAATTAGCTGGTATGACCAACCCCAACGCATATAGCGAACTTTTATGGCTCTGATCTGGCCCAAAAGCCGCACTCACCGCCGCCGCAGAGTCTACATAGGTAATCCTGGCATCAGAAAATGACTGTATGATTGTTTGCTCTAAGCCAGATCGGCTGGGATCATAAATGATGATATCAGTGGTCTTGGTGCCGATAATATTCTGCACAACGACGAATAAGACTGCCAGCATAAGCGGCATAATAAGCAGTACCAGCGTAGATCTGTTCAGCAGAATATCCAGCGCGTCTTTGCGAGCAATCGCGAGAATGGAACGTAGATGCATGATGGCTACTCCCTTCTGTCTCTAAGAAATTGAGATTATGCAGGACGAATACCCGCGATTTTGATAAAAACTTCTTCCAAGCTTGCCTCGCTCGAATGAATAGCCCGCACGCGCCCCTGGGCCATCCACTGGCAAAGCTGCTCCTGGTCTGCGGAGCTATCCAGGCTCAGAGCGAGGTCATGCAAGGGTTGCTGTTCCTCACTTGCCTGTAGATTGTCGGTCAGCGTGACATTGATCACGCGCTCCCCATGCTCCAATTTCAGGTTGCGCGGCGTGTCATTCGCCACGATACGCCCGTCAACGATAAACGCCACGCGCTGACAGAGCTGCTCAGCCTCGTCCATCAAGTGTGTAGTGAGCAGAATCGTCATCCCTTCATCGCTTAACTGCTTGATGGCCTTGCGCACCTCACGGGCCGCCAGCGGGTCCAGGCCACGCCCTGGTTCGTCCAGAAAGAGCATCGGCGGACGATGTAGCAGGGCACGCGCAATCATCAAGCGTTGACGCATCCCGTTTGAGAAGGTGCGCACAGGGTCTTTAGCGCGCTCACGCAAGCCTACAAGCTCCAATACTTCGTCTACGCGCTGTTTAGGCAGGTTGTAGAGCCAGCAGGAAAACTCCAGATTGAGACGGGCAGAAAGCCGCTCGTACAGGTTCTGCTCCTCGAAAACGACACCGATCAATCCCTTGAGGCGCGCTCGCTCCTTGACGATATCACAGCCTGCCACCATAGCACTGCCACTACTGGGTTCAATCTGCCCCGTTAGCAGACGAATCGTCGTGGTCTTGCCCGCTCCGTTGGGACCAAGCAGACCAAAAATCTCGCCGCGCCGCACGCTCAGGCTGATACCTCGCACGGCTTCTTTCGTGCCAAAGGTGCGCCGTAGGTCGTGGGCTTCAATCATGAGTGCTGGATATTGCATACTATCCCTCTTTTAAAATTTCACGTCATCTCGGTATTTGATTTGCTGGATAGCGATCACGTGTTTTGTCTGAGCAAACTGTAACATAGGCAAACATCCTTTTCTATAAAATTTGGCTGAATGGAGCAGATATCAGGCCAGGAGGCGCAATTTAGGAGATGAAAAATCATGCACAGAAGCCGAGTGGAGCAATTTTGCCAGTGTAAGATGCATGAGACATAATAAGAGAGGGAGAATGCTTCTCCGCACAGGTCACAGTTAGCCAGAAAGAGGTTTCAACGATGCGAACAAACCATGTAAAAGAGCAACTCAAACGGGGCGAGCCAGCACTGGGGGCATGGTTAAGCCTACCCAGCGTCTCAGCAGCGCGCATTATGGCCCGTCTCGGCTTCGATTGGCTCGTTGTTGATATGGAGCATAGCGCGCAAAATCCGGCAATAATGGCGGATATGGTCGCCATCATTGCCGACGCGGGCACGAGTGCGCCGATTGTGCGCGTTCCTTACAACAGCGTTGAGTGGTTCAAATGGGCCTTAGACGCGGGCGCATGGGGCGTAGTTGTGCCGATGGTTAACACTCGTGAAGAGGCCCAGCGCGCCGTTGATTGGTCAAAATATCCGCCTGTTGGCGCGCGCAGCATCGGCGGCGCCTTTGGTCCTTATGGCTTCGGCATTACCGACTGGCCAACTTATGCCAAAACAGCGAACGAGGAGATCATCGTCGCCGTACAGATCGAGAGTCGCGAGGCATTGCAAAACCTGGATGCTATTGTATCCGTGCCTGGCATAGATGTCGCCTTTGTGGGACCAAACGATCTGCACGCCAACCTGGGTCTTGTGCCAAGCAGTGATGGAGCGGAACCTGAATTCTTGGAGGCATTAGAACGGATTAAAGCCGCCGCTCGCCAATACAACATCGCGACGGGTATTTTCAGCAGCAACGGCGAGACATCGACAGCCCGTATTCGGCAAGGCTTTCAGTTTATCAGCGTCACGACTGATTTGAGCAGTATGATTAGTGCGGCAACGCAAAACCTGCGTATCGCACGTGAGCAGCACACGCAAAACCTGTAATGCTGCGAGGCGAAGGAAGGATGAAACGCATGATACCGCAGGCACAGGTCTGGACGGGAGCGCGTATGCAACCGCCCGCGCTGGCAAAACTCGAAGACGTGGCAACCGTTTCTGTAAGCCTTGTTGGAGAGGCAAAGGATTGGTACAACGAAGCGGAACAGGCTGATGCTATTATTGTCAATGGCACAAACCGCATCACAGGCGAGGTGATGGATCGCCTGCCCAAATTGCGCGTGGTGGCCCGCACTGGTATCGGCGTGGATCGCATCAATCTGGACGCAGCAACTGAGCGTGGCATCATGGTTGTGAACACGCCGGAGGGTCCAACCGAATCGACAGCAGAACATGCTATCGCCCTCATGCTCAATCTGTGCAAACAGGTCGCGGTGACGGACCGCATATTGCGCTCTGGCAGTGAGTTTCCGGCCTATAGTCAATTGACACAGGGACTGGAGACACGCGACACCCTGTTAGGACTGGTCGGCCTGGGACGCATCGGCACGCGTGTAGCAGAGATTGCCAGGGTGCTTGGCATGAAAGTCCTGGCCTATGATCCATACATCTCGCCTAAGCGCGCGGAGGGACTAGGAGTAGCACTGGTCGGCTCACTCGAAGAGCTGCTACCCAAAGCAAACGTCGTCTCCCTGCATAGTCCCGCCACGCCAGAGACCCGCCATCTGATCAATGCGCGCACGCTGGCAATGATGCGACGCGGCAGTTATCTCGTCAACGTCGCACGCGGCGCACTGGTCGATGAGCAAGCACTGCTCGACGCATTGAACTCAGGGCAGCTCGCGGGTGCAGGGCTGGATGTCTATGACCCTGAACCGCCCGCCAGCGATAACCCGCTCTTCAAGCATCCACACACAATCTGTACACCTCATACGGCAGCATTCACGACGGCAAGCGTCCTGCGCATGCAGGTGATGGCTTGCGAGCAGGTCGCGCTTGCCCTGAGCGGCGAGAAACCGACGCATCTAGTCAACGCGCAAGTGTGGGAGAAGCGAAAGAGATAGGCTGTTTCTGACATAAAACAGAGCAGACCACTGGCCTGCTCTGTCTGTTCCACTGCGCTATAGACGCCAGACGAGACAAGTTATGCTTGTGATTCGATCAAGCCTGTGATGGTTCCAAGCAATGTATCTGCGTTAAAGGTGGAGGTGGGTGCATCGCTGACAACTCGGCCCAAGCGCAACACGACGATACGGTCCGTCACCTGCAACACATGTGGCAGCGTATGCGAAATAAAGATAACCCCCAGCCCTTTGCCCTTCGCCGCTTTGATCACTTCAAGGACTTCACCCGATTGGCGAGCACCAAGATGGTTGGTCGGCTCATCGAGTATGATGACTTTGCGTGCCCACGAGACCGCTCTCCCGATCGCTACCGCCTGGCGTTGTCCACCGGAGAGTTGTGACACGGAACGATTTGAGCTTGGGACGGCGATTCCGACGCGCTCGAGATCAGCGTGGGCTTTCTCATTCATGGTTTTCTGTGCCAGAAAGCCCATCCAACCGAGAATGCCAGGACGCATGATCTCGCGACCGAGAAAGACATTGGCACTGACGGATAAATGTGGAGCTAAACCAGAGTCCTGGTAGAGCGTCTCGATGCCAGCTTCGATTGCTTCATGAGGAGAATGCCACGAGCGCTCGACGCCATCCAAGAAAATGCTTCCAAGATTGGGTTGTAAAGCACCAGAGAGGATCTTTACGAGTGTTGATTTGCCAGCACCATTATCGCCGACAAGCCCCACGACTTCACCAGCATGAATAGCAAGGTTTGCGTGGTCGAGCGCAACGACCGAACCATATGATTTTGAGACATCGCGAACTTCATAGAGTGGAGTTGATTGAGGCACTGTAGTCATGAGGCACTCCTATTCGTGAGGCGCACACTTTGAGCCAAGACAGCGAAAGCGATCAAAACAGCGACCACAACTTGCTTCCAATCGGGTGCCACACCGATAATAATGAGGCCACTCGTGATGGTTGTGAGGATAAGCGCGCCCAGGACCGTCCCGATGAGCACACCCACGCCACCAGAGAGTGCAACCCCACCGATGACAACCGACGCGATGGCATCAAGCTCGCTATTCATACCAGAAGTCGGCGCACCAGATGCCAAGCGAATATAGAAAAACATACCAGCCAGACCCGCGAGCAGGCCGGAGAGTACATAGATTAATATAAGATGTCGATTGACGTTGATACCTGCTACTCGGGCCGCGAATGAGTTGGAGCCAATTGCATAGGTATACCTGCCGAAACGTGTGAGATGCAGTACCAGCCCGAGATAGGCAACAATCACTACGACGATGATGACAGGAATTGAGAAAGGGCCTATTATCGGAACGGTCAAAAGAATGGCGTTAACAGGACCTTCGCCGATCGGCGCGCCACCAGTGAGGACGATCGACAAGCCACCCGCAGCACCAAGCATGACAAGCGTGGCAACGAACGGTACCAGCCGCGTTGCAGTGATCAGAAGCCCATTGATGAGGCCAAGTCCGGCACCCACAGCCATGGTCACCAGTAGGCCGATGAGCAAGGTTTCCGTTTCTCCCAAGTGCATCTGGGTAAGATCGCGCATCACGAACGCAGCGATGATTCCTGCGAAACCAGTGATTGCACCAACTGAAAGGTCGATCCCCCCTGAGATGATGACAAAGGTCTCACCAACAGCAATCAGTGTGAGCGGTGCCCAATCCAGCAGAATATTGGCAAAGACACCGTTAGAGAAGAAGATCGGATTATTGATAGTGAAAAATATGCTGAGAACTACAAGCACGACGAGCAGAATAATCTGCTGATTTGCCAAGAGCCTAAGCAGTCGCCTAGATTGGCTCTGAACAGGGATGGCACTCATGAGGCCTCCAATCCCGATATGCTTCGGTGCAATAATGGTGGTTGAGTTGGCCTTGTTGAAAAACTACACGTGCTTGGTAGAGGTCACAAGGCCAACGCCACGGGATGTCGGGTCGTCAGAGGGAGTACGCGTTGGTGAACGGCTCGTGACTCCCTCGTATCCTTCTAGTGTACCACGTTCAGATCATGAGGGGTAAGTATACTTCTGCAAATCTGCCGCTGACGTACTCGCAGTCAATAGGACATTGGGGATTGTGACCTTCGCGGTAATCCCAGCACTGCTACGATTCTGCTTGAAGTAAGTTACAAAGTCATCGATAGCCATCTTGGCCTCAGCCGCCGGGTCTTGAGCAATCAGTGCGGTGAACACTCCTTGCTTCAGCAGAGCGACATTGGCGGGATAAGCATCGTAGCCAACGAGCGTGACTTTACCAACCAGGCCTTTGGCTTGCAGTGCCGCCGAGGCACCTGTCGCATTCGTCCCATCAATGGCAAAGATTCCATTGAGATGGGGATATTTGGTCAACCAGTTGCTGACATTGGTGTTCGCAACGGTTGCCTGTGACTGGGAATAAGCGACATCGACGATTTGAATGCCAGGGTATTTTGCGGAGATTTCCTGCTTGAACCCGTTGAGTCGTGCAACATTTGTAGTGGCAGTGGGAGAGGTAAGACCAACGACGACTTGATATGTTTTGCCAGCCTGGTAATTCATGGCGGTCGCCATCGCGTCAGCAGCTTTCGTGCCACCATCAGTATTGTCGCCCGTAATGAACGAGAGTACATTGCTCAAGTCTGTCACATGCGTATCCACATTGATCACGGGGATCTGCATAGAGATGGCTTTCGTCACTTCTGGCTGCAAAGCATCGGGATCGGTCGGAATCAGGACGAGACCGCTGGGGTGCTGGGCAAGCACTTGATCGACGTAGGGAATCTGCGTGGCAGGCGAATAGACGGAAGGATCACCTTGCCAGATCAAGTTCACACCTTGGGCGGCGGCTTCGGCATCGGCACCGACCTTCATGGCTTTAAAGAATGGGTCGGCTTCGGCTCCCATCACGAAAGCGATAGTGAGTTTGCTCGTTCCACTCGTAGGGGTACCGGAGCCTGTAGTGGCATTAGAACCACAGGCAGCGAGGAGAAGCACGAGAGTCATGCTGAGCGAGAGCAGAATAGAGCTAGGGCGTGTTACTCTCGAACGAAGAGAGGTGAGCAGCGATTGCATTGGCTGAAACTCCTTACACACAAAATAGAGGAAAGCTGAACAATAATCCTACGACAACGTTGTCATCATTGAAATAATACCTGAGTGTTCTTCGAATGTCAAGGGGAAATCAGGACCATTTTTTCATCTTGACAACGTTGTATTTTTCCTCACATATATATGATATGATGTGCATGGAAGAATGATGTTCTGCGGAGGCACAGTTGCTGATATCTGCTCGTCGCTGCCCTTCGAGACATCGGTAGCTCGCAAATATTGGGGAAAGGGTAACAATCTTCATGGTCAATCGAGCGACTATGCGCGATGTAGCTGCGCTTGCTGGTGTCAGCTTAAAAACAGTCTCACGCGTCGTCAATGGCGAAAAAGGCGTCTCGCAGAAGGTGGTCGAACGTGTCCAGCAGGCAGCCGAAAAACTACAGTATCGCCATAACTTAGCGGCAAGTCACCTACGCAGCGGTCAACGCACGAAATCCGTGGCGCTGCTCGTGCAAGATCTGAGCAACAACTATTCTGCCACATTGTTGCGCGCGATTGATGACACGATGCGCGAACATGGAGTCGTCGTGTTCTCGGCCAGCCTCGACGAAGAAGCTGAACGGGAACACCAACTCGTCGCTAACTTCATCGAGCGGCGTGTGGACGGCTTGCTTTTGGTACCCGCTACATCGAACCAGGCATACTTGCAATCAGATATAGCAGCAGGCTTTGCAGTCGTCGTCGTTGATCGTATTCCACGCAATCTCTCTGCCGATTACGTCGTCGTCGATAACATTGATGGCGCGCGCAAAGCCACTGCGCACCTCATCGCTCATGGTCATCGACGAATCGCGATGATCTGCGATGAACTGTCTATCCCGACCGCCCGCGACCGACGAGATGGATATCTTGATATGTTACGCGCCTCAGGGATCGAGATCGATGAAGCACTGATCCAAGTTGCCCGCACTGAGCAAGCAGCGCAAGCAATAGTGCTAAAACTCTTATCATATCCTGATCCTCCGACCGCTCTCTTCACTGCTCGCAATACCATTACGACCGGTGCGGTCGCTGCGCTCAAAACCCTAGAGTTGCAATCCTCGATCGCGCTGGTTGGTTTCGACGACATCCCCATGGCTGACCTGTTAAATCCTGGAATCACTACGATCGTACAAGACCTTAACCAGATCGGCACGCTCGTGGCGAAGATGTTGCTCGAGCGTCTGGATGGATCGCAGGACCACCACCGTGGCATCATTCTGAAAACAACCTTATGTCCACGTGGATCGGGGGAGATACGTAACACTAAATCCAGTTAAGTAGTATTTACAGGACCGTTACGATGTTTTCAGACGTAAGGCCGGATGCGTTTGCTGACCACGCACGGCTGGCTGGTCGAGGATGCACTGCAAGCCATACATGGAAGCGGCCTTACTATTCCCGACGATAGCGCGTTTGTCACCCTCGCTAGACCATCTCCTCCAACACCACAATTTCACTTTATCCCCTGTCACAAATTTCCTCTGTATGGTGTCTCATATACGTAAGGACGAACTCTACTGGCAAGAACACTGGGTTACACTTCTATGAAATAAGGAAAAGAAGCATATGCCGTCACATGTTGAAAACGTGCTTGCCACTGCTACAGTGGGCTATGACACGTTTGAAGAGATCTTTACGCGCTACTATCCGCTCATCTATCGGCTTGCCTATCGCTGTACGGGGCAACATGACGAGGCGGATGATATCACGCAAGAGGTGTTCCTGCGTTTCTATCGTGTCCCGCCACGTGCTAATAGCGCAAGCGAGCAGCGTGCATGGCTCTGCCGCGTTGCCACCAATCTTAGCCTCAATGCTCTACGTTCACGGCAAAGACGGAGTCAGCATGAAGAAGCGGCTGGGCAAGAGACAAGCCGACAGGATAGCATCCCTTCGGTCCATAATGACCCGGAGCTACATTTTCTGGCAGAGGAGCAGGCCGACCTCGTGCGCTCTGTGCTAGCGGAATTGCCCGAACGTCAGCAAAGTTACCTGCTTCTGCGTAGTATTGGCCTGAGCTATACGGAAATCGCTCAAACAACGGGTGTGGCAACCGCCTCGGTCGGCGCACTACTAGCACGTGCTGAACGCGAATTTCGGAGGAAATACCATGAACGAATCACCACAAAACAAGCTTGAGGAACATTGTCTGGACAGCGGATTGCTAGCCAGCCTGCGCGACGGTGAATTGACTGCCGAGGAACTCGCTGGAGTCCAAGCTCATCTCGCAGCCTGTCCTGGTTGTGCCACGGAAGCACGCAGTTTACAGCACACAGGTCACGAGATCTACGCTCTCTTCTCGACACTCGATGCTGCTCCAGTCACGGATTCACAAACATCAGCAGCACTAGCCCGTTTACAGACGCAACTCAAAGAGGAGGAACACCATCATACCGCAAGCAGAACGCCTATACCCATGCGCCGCAAAGGAGCAAGCGTCGCTTCCGGCAAACGCACTTATGGTATGCGATGGCTGATCGCGGCAGTTGCGGCCCTGTTGTTAATCGCCCTGGTTGCGCCAAACGCCCAGGTATTAGCGCAACAATTTCTCTCGCTCTTCCGTGTCCAACAGTTTCAAGCCGTCAGCATCAACCCGGAACAGGTTAATCGCAATCTCCTCACTGATCTGAGAGATTTTGGCACGGTCCAGGTGACAGGCAATAACAGCAGCACCTATCCATCAAATCCGACGCAAGCGCAAGTAGAGCAATACACGCATATCCATGTTCTGCTGCCCACACAACTGCCCGCCGGTGTCGGACAAGATGCGCATTTCGCTATCTTTGGTGGAGAACAGGCCACATTCGTGTTTAATGCAAGCACGACACGCGCCTACATGCACCAAATTGGTGATGGCAATGTGACACTTCCGGCGAATCTGGATGGTGCGACTTATCATATTAGCGTTGCCCCAGGTGCGCTTATCACCTACATGAATAACTGCCAAAGTAACACCATGCAGCCCAAAACTCTCTTCTCGCATGCAACAACGTGTCAGGCAGGTACAAACTTCGCAATGGCAGAGGTTCCCTCGCCAGTAATCGAGAGCAGTGGACAAGCGTCAATCGGTGATTTGCGCGCATTTCTACTTTCGCTACCGCACCTGCCCACACCTATTCACAATCTCGCTTTGCATGTCGATGAAACCACCGGCACGGTTCCTGTTCCCATGCCGCCACAAGCTAACTCACAAAATGTGACTGTCAACGGCGCAAGCGGCATTCTCTTGACCGATCCCGATCTCCATATAGGAGCCGTTCTCTGGCAGACACAAGGCATGGTCTACATGATTACCGCCGATGTCGACAATGGCACGCAACTGATGGTAGCCGCCAACTCCCTACGGTAAGAGCGAGCAGGACGACCGCAAGGGTCGCCCCTACAATGATATCAAGCAGCAAAACGTGCATTGCATCATTGTAGAGGCGAGGCTTACCATCGCCCTGCTCCATGCGCTTCTCGTCCTGCCCGTGCCACCACAAATATGTTGGCACCAATGGATTGAGCGCATCCCTATGCATATTGTTCTTTAATCACGTAAGGATTTTTTATGAATGAAACACTAATAACTGCACAAACAGCGAACGCGGCACGTAGCAACGAGGTGGTGTTGCACATTGATAATCTCTCGAAACACTATGGTAAACGTCTCGCCGTCAATAGCCTCAGCCTGGATGTGCATCGCGGCGATATCTTCGGCTTTCTGGGGCCTAACGGCGCGGGCAAAACCACGACGATTCGCATGGCCCTTGGCCTGATTGCGCCGAGCGAGGGCAAAGTCGAAATCTTGGGGCAGGATGTAGCTACACAGCGTGCCAGGATTTTACCGCGCGTGGGCGCATTGATCGAAACGCCTGCACTCTACCTCTATATGTCTGGACGCGACAATCTACGCGCCATCGGGGCCACGCTTGGCGGCGTCTCAAACGCACGCATGGACGAAGTGCTGGGGCTGGTCGGCCTGCTCAAACGCCAGAAAGATCGCGTGCGCACCTATTCACTCGGCATGAAACAACGCCTGGGTGTGGCAATTGCCCTACTGCAAAATCCCGACCTACTCATTCTCGATGAGCCAGCCAACGGTCTGGACCCAGCCGGTATTGTTGAAATGCGCGACCTCATGCATCGCCTCGCACAAGAAGGTAAGACTGTTTTCATCTCCAGTCACCAACTCAGTGAGGTGCAGCAAATCTGTACCCGCGTTGCCATCATCAATTTCGGCAAACTTGTCACTGAATCAACGGTTGAAGCTCTCACCGAAGGCAAACGCGAATATGCCGTGAAAGTGGAACGCGCGCAGGAAGCTCTGAGGTTAGTCAAAGCGCAGACATGGGGCTGCGATGCATACCTGGAAGCGGACGGAACACTTATCACACGCGCCCCAGACGATAGAGGTCGTAACCTCAACCTCTTCCTGATGCAGGCAGGCTTTGTCGCCGACAGCATTGGACAGGCCACACAAGATTTAGAACAGGTCTTTCTGAAATTGACCGACAACGTACAAGGAGATGTTGCATGAGTACAACCATCAGCACCCCAACCACTATCAACCAGCAACACCAGCAGCGTATAAGACCGAGTTTTTTGGGTCTTGTACGTGGCGAACTGCTCAAAATCTCGCGGCAGTTGTCTACCTGGATCATGGCAGTTCTGCTCCTCGGCATCATCTGCTTGCCCTACCTACTGCAATGGACCGTACCAGGTACAAAAGATGCCATTTTGCATCAATCATCACACTTTTTCTACTCCCGTGTGGAGACCAACCTCGCCGTGTTGCGCGTCTTTGGCGGCTTCTTTCTGATTATTCTGACCGCCAGCGTGATCGGTCTGGAGTATCAACTTGGCACTATTCGCATTATCCTGGCACGCGGCGTTGGACGTTTACAACTGCTCTACGCGAAATTATGCGCGATTGTCCTGGTCGCGCTGGTCTTGCTGGGCGCGGGATTACTGCTTGATGCCATGCTGACCACGCTACTCGTCTCACTTACAACGGGCAACCTAAACGCACTGCAATCGTTACCACCAGCTTTTTGGGCTGACATGCGCGTCTATGTACTGAGCATCATGATTAGCATGGGCGCGACTATTCTGATGGCAACCGCGATGGCAGTCATCGGGCGTTCGCTGACGATTGGCCTGAGTGCCGCGCTGATCTGGTTCCCAGTAGACAACATCGGCACAATCTTTATGACGTTGGCCTATCGCTTGACCAATAACAATTTCTGGCTTAACATCACCGCCTACTTCCTGGGACCCAACCTCAACGTCCTCTCAAAAAATTTGTTGACAGGCGATGTCAACGATATTGGCACAGGACCCCTGGTCGCCGTCAATAGCACTCACATTCTGCTTGTGACGCTGGTCTATGCGCTGATTTTCCTGCTCACGGCTGTTATACTGACATGGCGAAAAGACGTTAAGGAGTAATAGAGAGCGCAAGGGCGTGGAGATCATACACGCCTTTGCGCCAGGGAGCCGATAGATATGACAATCGACACAGATGTACCCGCTCTCGAAGTTAGAGGACTACGGAAGGTCTATCAGCAACTCGTCGCGGTGGATGATATCAGTTTCGTCATGCAGCGCGGCGAGGCATTTGGCTTTCTCGGTCCCAACGGCGCGGGCAAAAGTACTATTGTCAAAATTATCACGGGACTCGTCAGGCCAACGCAGGGAACGGCGCGCGTGCTGGGACGACCCGTCAGCGATTTAGAGATGCGCAAACACGTGGGCTATCTGCCCGAATTACCCAATTTTCATCGCTGGCTACGCGCCCAAGAATTCCTGGCCTTTCACGGACGCCTCTACGGCATGCAAAGGCAGACCCTGGCCAAACGGAGTGCCGAAGTCATGACGCAAGTAGGCCTGGCAGGACGCGAACAGCAAAAACTCGGAACCTTCTCAAAAGGCATGTTACAGCGCATCGGACTGGCCCAGGCTCTGCTCAATCAACCCGACCTGATTATTCTCGATGAACCCGTATCCGGCCTGGACCCGGTCGGGCAGAGCGACATGCGCAACATCCTGTTACAACTCAAAGCTCAAGGCACGAGCATTTTTCTCAACTCCCACCAACTAGCCGATGTTGAGGTGATCTGTGATCGTGTCGCCATCATCGATAAGGGACGCCTGCTGAAAATTGGGCCACCACAATCGCTGTTCGACGAGCCGTTAACGCTTGAGGTGCATGTCGATTGTGCGAACGCGGAACTGCTGCGCCGCCTGGGAGCTGTCTCACTGGCGGTTCAGCAAGATGAACAGCATCCAGGCCGCTTGCTTATCGAGGTACAACACGAGCAGCAGGCCGCAGATATAGCGGCGGCAGTACATGCTAGCGGCGCACGGCTCTACCTGCTCAAACCACATGGGCGCACGCTCGAAGACCTTTTTTTACATACGCTTGGCGCATCACATTGATGGAGGCTACCTAATGGGACTCTTACTGATTGCCCGTTTCACCTTAAAAGAAGCTATTCGGCGGCGACTTTTCCTGGCCGTCTTGATACTCAGCGCGTTTATGCTTGGGGGCTTCGCCCTGCTCTTCAACTACATGATAAACCGCTCACGCATTCCCTATGGCATTGACCCTCACCTATACGAAATTGCACTGGGGGCGTTTGTCACCGTGCCGATCATCTGGTTTGTCTATCTGCTTGGCAGCCTGCTCACCATCATCATGTGCGCAGGCATCATCTCCAGCGAGGTAGAAGCAGGTACATTCGTCATCACGGTTCCCAAACCATTGCGCCGTTTTGAAATCGTGTTGGGCAAATGGCTCTGCTACGCACTGCTTGCTTGTGCCTATACCGCCCTGCTCTTCTTTGGTTTCACAGGTATCATTTACTGGCTCACGGGCTTCTGGTCTCAGAATGCCCTCAACGCCCTCAGTTTGCTCGAACTGGGTATGCTGGTCCTACTCAGCCTCATGACACTGAGTAGCGCACTTGTACCAACGGCAGTCAGTGGAGTGATCGCACTCGTTCTGTTTATCAGCGTGCAGGTGGTCAATGTCATCGCCTACCTTGTACACTTCCTGGCTCCCGACAAGGAGCAAAACATGCAGACTGTCTCTACGCTCGTCAATCTCGTCATGCCTACCGACGCTCTTTGGCATGGCGCATCGTACTATCTCACGCCCGCAACAGCAGCAAGCCTGCTTCAGCAGATCAACCTCAATTCGCCACTTACGACAACCCAGAGCATTCCCAGTGCGCTCATCATTTGGGCCATCTGCTACTGCCTGATACTACCAATTGGCGCAATCTGGTTTTTTCAGCGGCGTGATCTATAACCAAAGGTACGGTTGCTTGCACCATGCTTCTGCTCTCTCGTTATAATGAAGACGGGAAAAATGCACATCAGTGTAGCATTCATGCCCATAAACGAGAGAAACAGCACATCGAGAACATTGTTAGGGGGAAGGATCAGCATGTCACAACCTGCATCGCCGGAGGTTTTCAAACGTCGTATCGCTATCGTTCTTCTTTGTGTTGCCCTTGCTATCCTGCTTACAGTCGCAGGCGTAGTGGTAACAAGCATCCTACCCAGCAAGCAGGCAGCAAACGCCAACCCGTCAGTCACGGCAACGCATACAGGTAGCACGCCCACAGCAACACCCATACCTGCTCCGTCGCCACTGCTTTTCGGCACGAACCTCGGCCTATTTACCAGCAACGATCAGGTTTTAACCTCTGCAACAACCCGTCAGATGATGCAACAACTGCACGTGCGCATTATACGGATGCCATTCCGCTCTAATCTCTCCAATGATACGGAAATGCAGGCCGCACAAGCCATCAAAAGCATCGGAGCAGTTCCACTCATCGTTCTCTCCGGCATGCGTGACCCGAACGTGTTGGCAAACGATATACGCATCGTCAGCGATATGAACAGCGTCTTTGGCAACACCCTGGTCTACTATGAGTTTGGCAACGAAGATGATTGGAATGGTCTCCCCATCACTAGCTATACCTCTGGCTGGAATACGGTTATTCCCCAAATGAAGAAACTTGCTCTCAACGGCAAATTTATTGGTCCAGTCAGTTATCAATACGATACGAATAACATGACGACATTCCTGCAAGGGGCCAACCCACGTCCAGACGCCATTAGTTGGCACGAGTACACCTGTAGCTACAAAGACCCCGCTGCTCTCTGCCTGTCCAGCATCGACAAATGGACTGCGCATATCAACGATGCGCGCCAGGTCATGCAAACGACACTCGGCAGCGTTTTGCCCATTATGATTACCGAATGGAATTATGCCGCCGACCAATCTACGCAAAGTAACGGGCAACCGTATCCCGATAACAAATATAATGATAGTACGTTTATGAATGCATGGACGACAAAAGCCCTGCAAACACTAGCCCAAGATCAGGTTTTCGCCTCGATGCAATACTCCGTGACCAATACCGCACTCCCGATGATTACCTTTGATAACACCATGACAGTACAGGGAAGCACTTTCCAGAGCCTCTATCAGAAGATCATCGGCGCACAATAAATTTCTTACCCCTTAGCTAACTTTACAACATCTTCACCTGCTGTTAACCAGAACAGCAGGTTTTTTGCGCTCTTTTTAAAGTTATAGCTATACACTACCTATGTCGGGCGGTTGTCTCTCCTGGCAAACACTGTTACGCTCAAATACCGGATATCAGCGTAGAGCCAATGACACGATAGTTACGAAAGGAGCATCATGTGATACTTCTAATCCGCTATTTCCGCTTTGTATTTTCTTTCACCCGTCATATTATCTATACGACAGCACGTCATGCTACAAAAATACGGCTTGTCCTTCAGGTTTCATCCGCGCTTCTTTATGTCGCGAGCATGACGACAGGTACAGCTTTCGCTTCAGCAAGACCAAATCAGAGACTACAATATACGAGCAGGTTTACACAGACAGACCGGCTTATAGTGCCCGGCTATCCTATGCCGACACGACGTACAACGTTAAGTCATCTGTCCCGAACGCAGCATGCAACGCTAGGCTACTCGCCTCAAATACAACTTGCAACGGGAGTGAGTTTTCATTCAGAAATATTGCCAACAATCGCAGGCCCAGAGTACATCACGCTGCTCAACATTGATCTGACTGTGCCAACACTCCACCTGGGTATTGTGCAAGCACATGATCGGCTGGTCAGTAACGATGAGGTGCTGACCTCAATGGCGAACCGCAGCGGCGCACTGATCGGCATCAATGGGGATTTCTTTGAAATCAATGGCTCAGGCCGACCAATAGGCATGCTCGCAATGAATGGACAACTGGTACAAAGTCCCGCGGTCTACGCCGTTTTACAGCAACTGCCTGACAAACGAGTAACTATAAGCTCTGAGGCTTTTTCTGGTGCTGTTATCGACGGTTCAGCAAGCCACTGGCTCAACGCTGTGAACCATTTCGCAGAGGCAGCACATGGTGCGTTGGTTTTAGCTACACCTGCACTGGGCGCGGGTATCAGTTTGCCAGCAGAGACCATCGCATTCCTTCACCCTAATGCAGGTTCGCCTGGAACCTTCACGGTGACAGCACTCCAGACGAATGCCACCTACCTACCCCCTCTTGCAGGTCTGGATGCGCTTCTAGGTGCTGGCTCAACGGGCACCTGGCTCAGTACATCGCTGCACAAGGGTGATCATATCACGATCACTGAACACGTCAGCCCTAACGCCAACCCACTCAACGCGATTGGCGGCGGCCCTATTTTGATTTTGAATGGCAAACGCTACAACGATCCCAACCCACCAGCACCTGGAGAGACAAATGTCCGCAATCCACTCACCGCAATCAGTGTCAGTCAAGATGGCTTGCACATACAATTGGCAGTGTTTGATGGACGCTACGCCGATCCAACTGGCAGTCCAGGCCTGACCCATGCCGAAGCAACCCGCTATCTACTTGAACACGGAGCCTATCAGGCTATGCTTTTTGATAGTGGCGGTTCTTCAGAAATGGTTGCCCGCTGGCCAGGCCAGCACGCCGTTTCTATCGTCAACTGGCCTTCCGGCGGCGTTGAACGCCCAGTTGCTAATGGTTTGTTTCTCTATAGTAACTAAGCCACTAGACATTGTCATCAAGTAACCTTTTCGTCCATTGGCGCGCTGGAGA
>DAICZM010000209.1 GCA_027311145.1 Ktedonobacterales bacterium | reverse complement strand
ATTCACAAACACATAGATCGAGTTCCTGTTCAGCTTCTGCAGCTCCGGCTTGCTCACAAAGCCGCTCACGCGCATCATCCCCGGCGCTGGCGGCACACAACGCCTTCCACGCGCTATCCCGTTGGCGAAAGCGATGGAGATCGTCCTGACCGGCGAACCTATTTCTGCACAGGAAGCCCACCGCCTCGGCCTGATTAACAAGGTTGTACCGCAAACAGAACTGGCTGGAGCAGTCGATCACCTCGTCAACACCCTCCTAGAACGCGGTCCGCTGGCCTTGCGTGCCGCAAAACAAGCCATGCTTCAAGGACTCGACCTTTCACTTGACGAGGGCATGCAATTAGAGCAAAGCCTTTTCAGAGGCCTGTTCAAAACACAGGATGCCATTGAAGGGCCACGCGCTTTCGCGGAAAAGCGCAAGCCAAATTTCCAAGGGAAATGACTGTCTATCAATTGACGCGGCAAAAAACAGCCTTGAGGTAAGAGGTCTCTGGCATCGCCAGATTGATTGGATGGTCTACGCCATGGGTATAGAGTTCTAATAATTGGACCGCACGGTTGAGCCGCTGGGCATCCTGAGCCAGAATGCCCAGCAGATCATCCAGACCAACGACGCCCGTGCAAGAACATGAGAGCAAAATACCGCCCGGTCGCATCACCTGCATGCCAAGTAAATTCAGACGACGATAGGCTTTGAGTGCCTGTGCCTGCGCACTCTGTGTCTTGGCAAAAGCAGGTGGGTCTAGCACGACAATATCAAACTGCTCACCACGCTGCTGGGCATCTTCCAGATAGTCAAAAACATCGGCGATAAGAAATTCATACCGCTCAGGCTCTAAACCATTGTGCGTAAACACTTGATGCGCCAGTGCCATTGCCGAGGCAGACGTATCCACACTGGTTACGCTTGTCTCGTGACTAGTCAGAGCCGCATAGACCGAGAAACCGCCCGTGTAGCTAAAGCAATTGAGGACACGCTTCCCTCGCGCATATTTGCGCAAAGCGGCCCGTTTATCGCGCTGGTCGAGAAAAAAACCTGTTTTCTGGCCTTGCCAGGGATCAACCAGAAATGTAACGCCATTTTCCAGGATTGTCACCTGTGACGGCACTTCGCCCGCAACGACGACAGGTTCCTCAACCTCTAATCCCTCGCGACGGCGTGACTGCGTATCATTCCTGAGCAAAATGCCTTTGACATCCAATTCTTGCATCAGTGCCTCGATCAGTTGCGCACGCATAAGTTCCATGCCCATCGTGTGTATCTGCATCACCAGGATATCAGCGAAGCGGTCCACGATTACACCCGGCAAACCATCGCCTTCAGCATTGATTAGGCGATACGCACTAGTCTGCTGCGGATCAAAAACACTGCGTAGTTGCACGGCATGCCGGATACGTGAGCGCAAAAAGTCGCTATCTATCGCCTCTTCGCTATCGCGTGTCAAAATCCGTATCGCGATATCAGTATTTGGATTATAGTAGCCACGCGCGACAAATTGGCCCGTTGCCGATTTCACATCAACCAGTCCACCCGCTTCAATCCAGCGCGGTGCTTGTTGCAATGCTCCTGAAAAAATCCAGAGATGCCCACTCTGTAAAACTTCGTTCTTGTGTGGTTTCAGGCTTGCTGTTGGATAATGCATGGTTGCCATAGAAATCTTTTCCCTCTGTTCTTGCTTTTTGCCCATTATCTCACTCGTGGGAAGAGGGGCAGAAGCAGCAGAAAAGCCATTGCTACGCCCATACCCGTCAGGGTGTCAACGTAGCAATGGCTCTTTAGCGACAAGACTGGTGGCTCGCGTCCGTATTTTGCCTGATCTATAAAGGATTATAACTGTTTTTGCAGATGAATAGCCGCAACCACCGGGTCTGTATACTGCTCTTTGCGCAACATTTCCGCTTTTTTGAGATTATTCGCGCTATTAATCAACGAGATGTGCGTAAAGGCTTGTGGATAGTTGCCCAGTGCCATATCGCTGTGCGCATCAATCTCCTCAGAGAAGAGGCCAAGCTTGCCAGCATAGGTCAAAAGACGCTCAAAGAGAGAACGCGCCTCATCCACACGCCCTTGCATCGCCAGGTTATCGACAAGCCAGAAGGTACACATGCTAAACGTTCCCTCTGAACCAGTCAGACCATCGTCAGCAACATCGGTATGGTAGCGGAAGACAAAGCCGCGCTCATCGGTCAATTTTTCCATAATGCGATCAACAGTTGAGCGCATGCGAGGGTCATCGGGCGGGATAAAGCCGACCAAGGGCAACAGCAGATTGGAAGCATCCAAGACAGAGTCACCGTAGGACTGCGTAAATGCGCCTAGAGTCGTATTGTAACCATGCGTCAGAATATCCGCACGGATCTGGTCGCGCACCATGAGCCAGTGAGGCAGATCAGCCTCTAGATTCAACTGCTGCGCAGCGCGCACCCCACGATCTAGGGCGACCCAGCACATGACTTTCGAGTAGACGAAATGGCGGGCTCCCCCACGCACTTCCCAGATGCCACTGTCGGTCTCTTGCCAGTGGTCACAGACGTGATCGACCAGCATGCGCATCATTGACCAGAGGGGTCCCTCTAGCGTCTCGCCATAGAGTTCAAAGCCGCCTTGCCGACGATAAATGTGGATGCAGTCCAGCACTTCACCAAAAACATCCAACTGTTTCTGGTCGGCAGCACCATTGCCGATGCGCACGGGACGCGAGTCACCGTAACCACTGAGGTGAGGCAGTTCGCGTTCAGTCAGGTCGCGCTCACCGCGAATGCCATACATGATTTGCAGGTCTTCACCGTCAGCATAGGAAAGGCCGCGTAGCCAGTAAGTAAACGCTCTGGCCTCTTCAGTAAAGCCGAGTACGTTGAAGGCATAGAGCGTAAAAGTGGCATCACGGAGCCAGGTGAAGCGATAGTCCCAGTTGCGCACACCGCCCAAGTCTTCCGGCAAAGAGGCCGTTGGGGCGGCAACAATCGCACCGGTTGGAGCGTAGGTGAGCATTTTGAGAGCGAGTACGCTGCGTTGTACTGAGTCCTGATACTGGCCTTGATAGGTACAATTGGCAATCCATTTGCGCCAGCAATGCAGAGTTTGTGCCAGTTCGGCATCGAAATTACGCTGTTGCAATTCGTTTTCTACCAGACGGCGGGCCGCTTGCAGGGTACGTCCCATCCCAAGAGCAAAGAGGAGTCGTTCGCCTTCTCGCAACGTCACTTGCGCGACCAGAGCGGGATGCCATTCTTTGTTTTCCTGCTGTACCGACATGGTAAACGAGGGCAACAGGTTCGCGCCGACGATGGCTAAACCAACGTGTTGTTGTCCTCCAGAGATCAACGCCCCGATATTATCTGGGGCCAGAAACACCTCACTAGGTGAGGCTGCATAATTGGGGCTGGCTTTAAGTGTCACGGTCACAGACATCTCACCGTGCGTGCATTCCACAATACGCACTAAGCAATGACAAGAGCCATCCTCACGCGCCCACGTGTTATTGTTCATGCCACGATACGGCCACGCGCTCAGTGTCTCTACAGGCATAAAATCGGTCAACACAATCTCACCCGCTACGCTGGCAAAACGTGTTTGTAGCACATTACTGCCACGCAGATATTTCTGCGCACCAGGAATAGTCGCCTCTGTTGGGCCTATCTGGAAGTAACCACCACGTTCACTGTCCAGTAAGCGACAAAAGATGGCGGGGCTATCAAAATCTGGCAGACATCCCCAATCCACTGAACCATCCGGCGCGATTAATACGGCTGAATGACAATCGCCGATGACTCCATAAGAATTAATTGGTAGATAATTGCTATTACGTGTGTTAATCCCAGCCATTGACACGACACTTCTCTCTTAAAACTTGGCGGACAAAACCCTTAGAAAAATCTTAAAGCCCCTTAAAGGAGGCTTATAAATGTGATAGACGGAATAGGAAAGCCGATAGTAACAATATCCATGACTATCTTGAACTCTTTTCAAAAATTGTTTTTTGGCATTTTAGAACTCATCCGGTACCGCATTACGACACACTCCACAAGCATCTACTTTCTATACAAACAACACATACAGGCATATTATTCTCCATTGCTGTCCTTTGCGCTATGGTGCTTTCATCCACAGAATGCTATGCTATCATGAGCAAGAACATATGTAACCACTCACGACACATTTCGTGGCTATCAGTCTGGCTCTCTAATAAAACTCGTTATGATGATGAAAGGGCTATTGATCTATGGGTACACTGCAACAGATGCTGCGCCATCCGGCAGGACGCATTGGGCTATCGCTTGGCCTTGCACTCGGTTTCATGGCGGCAACCGCTGGAGAAGCCAGTACCGCTCTACTTTTCGTAGGCCTCTGTCGTTTCCTGGCAGGACGTATTCGCAAATAACAGCAAGACCTGCCAGAAATAACTGAGTGGGAGCCGCAATGAAAATAATACATTTTCCGGCTTCCCACTCAAAAGATTGAAGTATTTTTGGCTAGCCCAGGAGGCTTTATCTCTTCCCTTGCTAGTCATACTGACTAGTCATATGCCTCATCCTCATCCACAGAAAACGTATGATGTCCTTCCAAGCAATAATACTGCATATTGCCATCCACGTCGGTATCGGCGAGTGTTTCTGTCTCAACATCAACCAGCAGAATGCCATCACAATCGTCCAGGTCGCAGGTATGATATTTGATCTGTTCAAGATTCATGGCACGTTTTCTCCTCTCTGTACCATTTTTATAGAACGTCATTACTGATATATCTGCGCTCTCATTTCTATTGACGCAGATACACCATCACTCTTTGGCCTTCCCAGGATGAATGTATATGGCATTTTTCATTTCTTCAACATGCAGACAAGCAACTAGTCACAAGTACTAGTTGCTCTCTTCTTCTTCTTGTCTTATGCGTCGTCTACGCCATTTTGGAAAGGTTGACTTCATCTTCTGCTCTCTGCCATACGCTCTTTGCCTAATGTTCCAGCCATCAACTCTTTCCTCGTGCTTTGTTTTCGCTTGGCACGAAGGGTATGTCGATGTTTTTCCATCTCTTCTCTCGTATTACAGGCAATACCTGATACGCTGCCCTTCGTAGCCGCTTGCATAGCACCCCTAATTGCTTCGGATGGATTAGGCGGTAGTCTTCCAAAAAAATGCTACATACTCACAGTCAGTAGAGGCAAAAACGGCCTGTTCGTTCCATTCATCACACATGAGCCACGCCTGTTGAAACGCGCCTCGCAAACGTAGGTCATATCGAAATAACCGCCCTCCATAATCCTCTAAAAGGTTGGTGAAGTCTTCGTGCGAAATTTCTCTGAAGCGCATATTTTCCTCACGAAGCAAGCTACTTACAAAACCTCTCGAAGCATGGCTTTGTTCCCAAACGTACTGGAATGCCCTGATCCAAAAAGCCACAGCTTCGTGATAGTCATTGGTGCTCCCACGCAGGAACCAGACTGAGACTTCTTCATCGTTATATTTATCATCCCCCTTATAAATTTCAAGAGGCGTGATCAAGTTTGTAAGCTTCTGCTCTACAACTGCACAAAGTACTTCTCTGGTAAATGCCTGTTTCTCCAAACGTGTGCTCCTTTCCAGGTAATCAATGCATCCGATCATCTTTTATAAAGATACTCACTTTTCCATCCCTCTTCAAAAGGATTTTAAAAATCTATCCTCTTCCGCCTAGCAAACGGACTTACTTATTGTGAAAAAGAGCCAAAAATTTTGGCAAAGGACAAATAGGGATATTTAGCATATTCTAAATATCCCTTCATTAACGTATACGCTTATGGGACAAATGGTTCATACCAAGGAAATGCAGTATTAATTGCTCCTGTTTGATCGATCCCCATTTGTATGACCATCCCAGATGACGTTTCGCCTAGGTACCATCCTCCTACCCGTACTCTACCCGCATATGCTTCGTCAATATTATCGAATATCTCCTGCAATGACATACTTTGCGGGAACAAGCTGGAAAAGCCATTATTACTAAATTTGGGCATCCCCTTAACACTTATCTGAGCCTCATACACACCCCTAGCATCAGGAGTTGTTATATTTCCAGTCACCTGACCAGAAGTATTGGGCAATCCTTCCCAATGATAGCCAGTCGCTTCTCCTATACTATTGATTCTTCCTTCAAAGATATGCTCCAATCCATGCTGTGTATACGGTGAATTATATGTTGCTCCATTATACTGTCCCCCAGGAGGTGGGGGAGGTGTTACAGAGGTTGGTGGATTTCCTGGTGGTTGCTGGCCTGCGCCCCCTGTTTGCGTCACACCTGTTCCGCTTCCTATCCCAGCACTGACCGTTCCACCCCCCGTACTGGCAAGCAAGCCATCAGGGGAAACAACACTTTCCCCCAGGAACAAGGCATTGACCCCACGTGGCACCCCTCCCGAGAGATTCCCTCCTGAAGTAAGTGCGGTCGCGCTATTTCTCCCAAAGACAGATGACCAAAGCCAGGAGCCAAATTGGACAACTTTATTGCCAAATTTCCCGATGAGCCAAGCACCACCAGCAATAATACCTCCTAACCCAGGATTGCCACTATCACCACCGCTACCTCCCATCGCGCCACCACCACCTTTAAAATCTTTCGGTCCGCACACCTCATCACAGACCAATTGTCCCGTCGGGTCCGTATAGCTCTCTGGATTCCCACCCACATAGGCATAGGGATCAGATCCCGAAAAATTGCCCTGCACGCTATCCGCGCTGATGAAGCGACCCACCACTGGGTCATAGTAGCGGGCGTTGTAGTAGTCCAGTCCGCTGACGGTGTCCTCGTACTGGCCCGTGAAGCCCTTGAAGGTCCCCATGCTGCCCTTCTGGTACACTTGCGTCCCATAGGGGTCATACACACGATTGCCCTGCACGGCGGCACTGCCCGGCGTGTTGCTGAAGTTTGCTAGCACACTGCCGAGCAGGTCGGTCAGCTATAAAACGAGGAAATGTATAGAAGAATCATAACTGCTGGTATTTAGTATTTCCTGATTCTTCCATATCTTCAATAGAAAAAGGTCTTGGACGTTGCCAGATAAGAGAAGGAAGTAGTAGTCCAAGGCTCTTAAATGGTCCTCTTCCTGCTGGACTATTCCATGTCTGCGCAATATCACGTACCCACTCATGCCCAGAAGCTCTTAGCCAAATAAGTGTCTTCCCATCGTTTATTCCTCTTACAGCAACATCAATAATACGAGGAAATGTTCCATCTTTATATAAAAAAGTGACAATCTCATCAAATGTTTTTTCTTTTCTATACTGGTCATAGTTTGCTAGCTCAAAGCTTATGTCCTGGGGTAAAGAAAAAGCACAATCTTTTTGAGCTAATTGAATAGCATCCCTAATTCCATCTTTTAAGAGTTGAAAGAAATCTTCTTGTGTCACTATTTGCATATACTTTGTTCCCTCTTCAGCAAATTATTATAGTAAGTGATATACTTGTCTTGTTAAGTATATCACTTACTATAAGCTATTTCTATTCTCCTAAACGGATGGTATCCAAGGAGCAGAAAGTATT
Organism: Ktedonobacterales bacterium; assembly: GCA_027311145.1. Lineage (GTDB taxonomy): Bacteria > Chloroflexota > Ktedonobacteria > Ktedonobacterales > Ktedonobacteraceae > DTNP01. The sequence goes on along the minus strand of DAICZM010000209.1, from coordinate 663 downwards.
TTGGGCAAATCCATCTGTTCATACAACTCAAGAAGTGCCTCATCATCAAAATGAATTGAGTTATTACCACCGCCTGGGTCGAAGAACCGATAACCCAATTCCAAAACACTAGTCGGTACGTCAACGCTTGTTATCGTCATTGAAATTTCTCGGTTGAAGATCGAATTTGCAAATTGTATAGCACCTTCTTCAGTAAAAGCAAAGTATTTCCCACCACCACTTGGGGCTAACCCATAATCTCCATAGCGAAGAAGATCATTCAACTCAGCAGGGTTTATAGACCTATACAGAGTTGTTTTCTCTGGCGGTACTCCTTGATTTGGCTCACTTACTTGAGTGTTGGTACCTGTGTTTCCTTGAGGAGATTGCTCCTGCTGTAGTGTATTTTCTGGTCCAGTTTGAGTGCCCCCTTGCCCTTGCCCTTGCTCCTCATGGGCATGGAGGGCCAAGATTTGTGAATCGACGACACGTCCTGGCCCTGGGAGGATATCCGAAGAATTATCAGGAACGTAAATCAACGGTGGGAATGGTGGCGCAGGCGTAGGACCTACCTCTTTCCCTCCATTCCCTGGGGGAAAATGCTGTATCCAGGGTGGCGGGACCGTTGAGGTGACGCACAGCAACGGATCAAGCGTACAATTCGGTCCTTGAGGAGACGTCTGT
>DAICZM010000208.1 GCA_027311145.1 Ktedonobacterales bacterium | reverse complement strand
GACCAATACTGTACCACGATTGTACAGTATTGGTCAGTTTATCGGTGGACATGTGGGAAGCCAAACGCCTGAAAGACCACAGGCGACAGGTCTCCGAGGTCAGCAAGCCTGAACTGTTGATATATGGGAGTTTTGTGCAATGAAAAAGGGAATTCATCCAAATTATGTAGCGGCCACAGTGAGTTGCGCCTGTGGAAATAGCTTTCAGACACTTAGCGTCAAACCTGTTCTTAAGATTGACGTCTGCTCTAAGTGCCACCCGTTCTTCACGGGCCAGCAGCGCATTCTCGACTCAGCTGGACGTGTAGAGCGTTTCCGCAAACGCTTTAACTTGCAGGAAGAGTAGACTCACACGGAAATGAAGAGAGGGGTAAAGGAGCGTAGTAGCAATCCTTTATCCCTTTTTTAGTCAAATGCTATCATAGGGGGTAAGCCTCGTGGAGATTGCAAAGCAACGAACACTCCTGTTCCTAATTGCCGACACGGGAGCAGGTCATCGCAGTGCCGCGAATGCCATCTATACAGCCCTTAAACTGTTATCACAGGAGGAGCAAGAGGCATGGCTGGGAAGCCCAAATGCCGAACAGCACAGCAGCGAACTAACGACAGCAACAGCAACCCTTGCTCTGGGGCAAGCACCCACCCCGGTCCAGAGCAAAACGCCTCCCCTCACCTATCGAGTTGAGATTGTCGATGTCTTTGAGGAATACAGTCGCTTCCCGTTACGTGAAGCAGTCAAACTCTATGGGCCAACAATTCGCTATAATCCCAAGTTATTTGGTGAGGTATTTCATATCAGCAATCGCGAAGAGACGATTGCCACAATGAATACACTGGCGGCGCCGCTTATCCACAATGGTCTTCTCCGCTTGATTACCAGCGTGCAGCCCGACGTCATTATTTCTATTCATCCATTAATCAACCGCGCTGCAATCAAAGCCATTCGTACATTGGACCTGCCTATTCCTTTTATCACCGTTGTCACTGATCTGGTAAGTATTCATCAATCCTGGTATGAGGCCGGAGCGGATGGCTACATTGTCCCGACAGAAGAGGCAAAACGCCTGTATCTTACACGTGGGCTAGACGCGAGCAAAGTACGGATGCTCGGCATGCCTATTGATCCCAAATTTACCCGTCCAACGGCCAGTAAAGAGGAACTACGCCAACGTTTTCACTTGCGCCACGACTTGCCCGTCGTGCTGCTCGTAGGCGGCGGCGATGGAGCGGGCGGACTGCAAACGGCGGTGCGTGCAATCTCTCAAGCACGTCTGCCTGTGCAGTTACTAGTTGTCACAGGACGCAATCGACGGCTCTATGCCCATCTTCAGCGTACCCGTGCCAGTCTGCATGTGCCAGCAACGATCTTTGGCTTTGTGCAGAATATGCCAGAGCTAATGTATGCCGCCGATGTCATCGTCACGAAAGCCGGCCCCGGCACTATCAGCGAAGCGCTCTCCTGCCACTTGCCTATTGTCCTGAGTGGTTATGTGCCTGGACAGGAAGAAGGCAACGTGGATTATGTGGTCAAAAATAATGTCGGCGTCATGGCATATGATTCGCTCGAACTGGTCGATGCCTTGCGTCGCCTCATCAGACCCGGTTCGCCAGAGCTACGCCAGCAAGTTGCCAATGCACAACGCATCTGTCGCCCCTACGCCTCTTTTGAGATCGCGAAATGCATATTGAGCTATCTACCAAAACCAGAAGAAGTAAGCATCTGGCAATCCACACGCTGGCAACGACGACAGCAGAAAATATCAGGCCGTTTGCGTTCGGCCATCCGTTTGCGCCGCTTCCGCCGCCGTCTGCCACGCACGTTGCTCAATAGCCCACTCATGCGCCGTCTCTCTCACTTGCGCATTCAGGGCTTATCAAATCGTCGCCCTACATAATTTTGTCATCTACTCATACATAGAGAGAAGAGTGCCATCAGGCAAGAGAGGATACATGAGAAAAAACTTTGCGCAAGCTGCCCCTCGCACAAAATTCTATTATGGTGGGCAGGCCGTCATGGAAGGCGTGATGATGCGAGGTCGCACGTTCGCCGCCATCGCGGGACGACGCCCTGATGGCTCACTCTACCTCTATGAAGAACAGCTTAACGCACACATCTATCAAAATCCTGTCTTGCGTCTGCCTTTTCTGCGCGGCATGCTGCTTCTCTGGGAGACGCTCATCCTGGGCACACGTCTCATGACGCTCTCTGCCAACATCGCGACGGGAGCCATCGATCCCGACACGCTCTCACCGACGCCAGCTATCACACAGACGATCACAGAGATGCCTGACAAGGATGAGACCATGCCACCATCGGCCATTGGCGGCATGAGCTTGGTGCTATCACTACTGGTCTCACTCAGTATTGCTATCGCCGTGTTCTTTGTTGGCCCTCTGCTCGTCACCAGTCTCTTGAGTCACCAGATCGGACAGGGATGGCTCAATCTCGTCGTCGAAGGCATACTGCGCCTGCTTCTGCTCATCGGCTATCTCCTTGTCATCGGGCGCGTTCCCGATATTCAGCGCGTTTTTGGCTATCACGGGGCCGAACATAAGGCGATTAACGCCATGGAACAGGGCCAGCCACTAGATGTTGAGCATGTACGTCGGGCATCGCGTGTGCATACACGCTGTGGTACAGGCTTTCTATTGCTCGTGATGGTCGTCTCTATTTTTGTCTTCGCCCTGGTCGGCACACCTTCACTGCTACTCAAAGTCGTCTCACGTATTGTATTGGTCCCGGTTGTAGCGGGTCTAGCCTACGAACTGATGCGCTTGGGGGCTGCAAACACACGTTTTCGTATCGTGCGCTGGCTTCTCGCCCCCGGCCTGGCTCTCCAGGGGTTGACGACACGCGAGCCAGACGATAGCATGATAGAGTGTGCCATTGCGGCATTGCAGCGCGTCATGCAACGCGACGAAAAAACTGCTCATCCGCAACGCGAGCAAAGCATATTGCCTGTTGTCGTGCCTACACACACGCTTGTTGACTAAGCAGTGAGACAGGAAATACCTGCATTTTCCATAGAAGGATAGCCGAGCTATGTCATTTGACCCTAATATCCCCGCTCCAAGTGATGGGATCAGACAGCACACACCTGAAACGTCGTCTCCGCCTATCGAGACTGAGACCGTATCAGGTGAGATTATTCCCACACCACCACCTGAGTCAGAGCCATCATTGCTACCAACACCTGAGGGTGAACACCCCCATCTGGGCTTCTCTGCTCTACGTTGGGCTATGACAGGGGCAGTACGCCTCTTGTATCGTCTCTGGACACGCATCGCCGCCAGGCTTTTCCCAGAAAACTCGAAAAGCGAGAGACTGGCACGTGTGCTACACATACCACTCCCAGACAGACTCAATATGAGTTGGGTGACAACTCATCTTGCAGTCGGTGGACGGATCCGCTCAGAAGATATTCAAGCCCTCAGTCGGGTTGGCGTGACCGACGTGATTGATACACGCTCAGAATATCAGGATGATGCCCAGGCACTCGCCAGCGCGCAGATCGACTTTCTCTATCTACCAACGCCCGATACCTATCCCCTGACTGTCACGCAGCTAACACAAGGGGCAGCATGGGCCGCTACACGCATCCAGCAAGGACGGCGCATACTCATTCATTGTGAGCATGGCGTAGGTCGAAGTGTCCTACTTACCTGTGCTGTTCTAGTCTACAACGGCATGCATGCCCGCGATGCTCTCCACCTCGTGCAACAGAAACGTTGGCAGGCATCACCCAATCAACGCCAGGTTTCGCGCCTAAAAGAGTTTGAGTCTGCACTCGCCCCACGCCGCAAAGCATAATGCTCTATTGCCAGAGCCACGCCATCTTCCGTATTACTTGCCGTCACGGCACGTGCCGCTTGCTTGACCGGAGCTGGCGCGTGCCCCATGGCCACGCCCCAACCGACGGCTTCTAACATCTCAAGATCATTGTTATTATCGCCAATTGCCATCACCTGGCTCAACGGAATGTGCAAACGCTCGGCAAGACGAGTCACACCCGTTGCCTTACTGCAATGTCGCCGCATCACCGCCATCTCCGCGCAACCATAATTCCCACGCTTAATCGCGTTCCATGCACAATCCAGCCCAGACACCTCCGATACCATGCTATACACACGCTCTTCTGAGGCAAAGGCCACCACTCGCAATGGGTCTGGTTGCCCATCACAGAGTCGCTCATAGGGCAAACGCAACAGATGGTCAGGAAATGCCGTGAAATATTCTTCGAGCCATTGGTTATCAAACTCAGCGGGACCAGTCCACATCTCCTCTATCGTGCCCTGTATATGATGCACAACAGGTTGAATGCCACAACGCAGCATCATGTCAACCGCTTGTTGTGCGATTGTCGCCTGCAATGGCTGTGTATACACAATAGACCGCTCAGGATGCTGCATAATGAGGGCACCATCACAGAGAATAAGCGGAATCGCCAGACCTAACTCATCGGCAATAGGACCAGTATTAATATAGCGTCGGGCCGTTGCCAACGTGACAACAATGCCTGCCTCTTGGGCCGCACGCACAGCAGCACGCGTGCGCACTGTCAATTCTTTCTGGGGTGTCAGTAACGTGCCATCAATATCAATCGCCAACAGTTTAATCGCTGGCGGCTCTTTTTCTTCCATAGGGCATCCCAATCCTTCCCGCATAACACAGCGACGGACGGAGTTTATCCGTCCGTCGCACGTTTTTCTCTCTAAGCGACCGCTTATAGTATATACCGCACCAATACTGATTACCAGCAAGCATCGGTATGCTCCTCAGCCTGGGTATCCCAATTTAGCCACCCGTATACCCAATCACATCCGTGCCGCCTTCTGAGAAGAATGAGGAAACACCCTGCGTGTTCCAATATTGCGGACGCTCTGCAACAAACGGCGCACCATTTATTGTCTGCACCGTCATCGAGACAGAGTTAGCACTAGAACTCACACCTGCGTTAAAAGCTGTTGTTTGCACCAGAGCTGTGATGTCTAGCGTGTAACGGCTATTCGCCGGAACTTGAACGCCTTCAGTGAAGGTTTGTCCACTGCCATTGACCAAGGTGATATAGATGGTCTCAGCGTTGAGCGTGGGATTCTGGATGGTCAGCCATTCATTATACCCTGTATTGCTGTAGCCCTCGGCAAAACTATAGACATTGTGTGCCGCTGGCCCGACTTGACCAATCACATCGGTGCCACCGATAGCGATATTAGGCAGGGTATGCTTATAACTAAAGAACATCTCACGCTGCACTACGACCTGCGCGCCTGAAGACTGTACTTCAGCGGAGACTTCCGGCGTTGAGCCTTGGAAGGTATTGTTAGCATTGACACTCCACACAATTTGCGTATTATTGTGCAGTGTCAGCGAAAATGTGGCAGTTTTGCCCGTTCCTGACTTGAGGATAATAGAGACATTCGCAGTCGCAGCCGCGTTAGGGTCCAGGTTCGCAACGGTCAGATATTCTTGCGTCGAACCACCCGTATAGCCCTCAGCAAAAAGCCAGTCAGTAGCAAGGCTAGGGACACCCACGATATCAAATGCGCCACTCACCCCCCCAACATTAAAGAAGTAGGTCGGACGCTCTACCAAAATAGGTTGGTCAGACGTCACAATAGCCGGCTCATGCCCTGTATAACCCGCCAGACTGGGGGCAATCGTGCCACGCGAGTTCGCGGGAACCGCTAAGGTCTGTTTGAGCGCGGAGGTGGGAAATGGATAGACAACCTGCACATTGGCTGTCACATTGTTCGGATTGAGAATGGTCAGATACGATGTTGCATTGACATCATTTGGCACGTCAGCAAAGTAGAACGTTGTACCAAGCTTTGTTGCTCCTAACACATCAGTTCCACTGGCAACACCACTAAAATTAGAAAAGTAGAGCGGACGTTCTGCGACGATACCATTACAATTGGGCGTTGCAGTCGTATTGACCGATACAATTGTTGAAAGCGATGCCGCAGTTGTCGATGAATCCGTAATGTTTAAATCGCCGTTCACGGACTCCGTCAGGCGTGTGGCAGGTGCAACCGTCACCGACATGGTTTTAATGCTTGGCGTGGTGCTACCATCCATTGTGTAATTATATTGAATACTAACAGCACAAGCTGTAGTTGCAGGGTTCTGAATTGTCAAATACTCACGGAAACTTTTGCCAACGCGCCCTTCAGCAAAATACCACGTTTTATTGACCGGGCCAGAAGGCAATGTTGGTGGCGGTGTCGTTGTTGGAGATGGAGTCACAGCCAATGCGCCTGCCGCATGTGCAAACGGGTGCCGACTAACGACAAACCAGCCCAGTGCTACACTACAAAGGACTACACCTACTGCCAAGCCAAGACGTATAATGACGCCGGCGGAGCTATACGGGCCTTGTTTCATCCCCCAGAAACGCTGTTCTTTCATAATACTGTGTCAACTCCATTTAGTGACGGCTTCGTCACCATTTTCAATACGTACCGATACTACAGCCACAGATACCATAGACACTTCCACCATAGAAAAAGATCAACTACAGAACTACTATCCCATCGCATCTAGCTCACCACCTGTAGAGAAAGGCATTTTCTCTTCCTGATCTGTACAACGCAATGTATTGATGAGGATAACTGTAACCGGCATCTATAGACAAAATTCCTACTTGTCTGCTACAATCGTGCTATGAGTATTGGAGAAAACACAAGCAAAAACACACATCCTAAACGTCGGTCTTCAGGTCGCAATAGCCAACCGGCCGCAGAAAATATCTCAACGCTCCACAGCCAGCCATCCTGGAGCGATGCCGAGGGCAATGCCTTGCTGCCCGATGACCGCCCAGTCAGCACAGTACGTGATAGCCTGTATGACCTGATCCCACTTGGGCCACGTGAGGAACGCTTAATTGGCACAACGGCTTTCTTGCGTTTGCAAGGCGTCAAACAACTGGGCTTTGTCTATCGTGTCTGGCCGGGAGCCACACATACCCGCTATGAGCATAGTCTAGGCTGCTATCATCTCACCGTGCGCGCGCTCCGTTCACTGTTACAGCGTGGCCCACAGGGCGGCCTGGAAGGAGTCTCGATCAGTAGTATTCAAACGTTGATTGTCGCAGCACTCCTGCATGATATCGGACATTATCCCTTTTCACACACGATTGAGGAGCTTGGACCACCCATTATACTGCATGAACAGGTCGGACGTTCTTTGATCGAACAGAGCGAGATTGCCACAATCATCGAACGCGACTACCACCTCTCGCCAGAGCGCGTCGCAGATCTCATCGACCCACCAAAAAACAAGGCGTTGCCCCTCGACGACGAACTTTTGCGTCATCTGCTCAGCGGCGCGCTCGATGTTGATAAACTCGACTACCTACCGCGTGATGCTCGCGCCTGCAATGTCCCTTACGGTGGTGTCGATGTCTCACGTCTGCTCGGCTCGCTGCGCATTCACAACGACCTCCATGCACAACAACGCATCGTCGTCACCCATAAGGGCATCAGTCCGCTCCACTCGCTCCTGCATGCTCGCCAAGAAATGTTCGATAATATTTATTGGCATCATACCAGTCGTTCGTTTCAGATCATGCTGATGCGGGCTGTCCAAGATGCTCTCCTCTGCGACGCCTTGCGGGCTGAACAACTCATCGGTCTCGATGATGCAGCACTGCTTGTGTTGCTCGCCACCCCAGCGATGCCCGACAGCGTGCGCGCCCTGACACGCGAGCTGGAATTGCGTCATCCACATAAGGTTCTTTTAGAAGTCAGTCGAGCTGCTGGCCGTCTCTTCCAACGCATCGAAGCACTCTTTTGGGATGCTGGCCGCCGCCGCCGCATCGAACAGATGCTCGCGGCAGAACTCGCCACTGCGTTAGAGATCGAGATTGCCGATTATGAACTGCTTTTTGATATTCCCCGCCCGGAAAAATGGGAGATGGATGTGTGGGTCTCGTTTGAACACCCACCGGTCGGCATGGAGCCACTGATGACGTGGGTTGAAGCAACAGGCCTACAGCCTGATGACCTGGCACGCTATGAACAACATCAACGCCGCCTACGCCTGGTCACAACCGAACGCTTGCGCATGCTTCTCCGCAACCGTCGCGACGACCTACTGCTTCCTCTGCTGGAACGTCTGCTCTAATGGTGTGCTTCTGCTGTTGCACAAATTAGGATGGAATGGGGACACAGCGCGCATAGGGGAC
>DAICZM010000207.1 GCA_027311145.1 Ktedonobacterales bacterium | reverse complement strand
TGTGTAGTCAATCCCGTGTGCCTAGCAATAGGCGCATAAAGCTGAGTGTCTAGACCTGTCTAGATTTTCAGAACTATTTCTCCTCCAACACGCACACCCAGGAGATTTTATTTATCTTGATCCTCCTTATGTTCCTGTTGGCAAATATTCGGATTTCAAACGCTACACCAAAGAACAGTTCCGCGAAAAAGATCAAATCTCATTAGCACAACTCTATAATCATCTTATTGATTTAGGGGCTTACCCTGTGCTAAGCAATTCTTATTCTGAAGTAACGCTTGAACTCTATGCACAGCACGATATTCAAATCATTTACGCTCATCGCTCTATTAATCACGATGGAACTGGGCGTGAGCCTGTCCCAGAAATTCTTGTGAAACCGAGGCTCTAGTATGACATTTGCTCGTAGTGTTGGCATACGCGCCCGCTTTTTTTGAATGGGCGATCTGGCGGATTTTCCTGGCAATCAACGAAATTCTCGATCCTGTGAATAAAACACGTGGTTTTCAAATCGATGAGGATATGAATCCTATTCATCATGCTAAAGGTGGGGCAGCAGACATCATCTTCACCTATAAAGATTTTCGGCTTGTCGGCGAGATGACACTAGCAACGGGAAGCAGACAATTTGCAATGGAAGGTGAGCCAGTTACACGCCATGTGTTTAAGATCATCTCTGATACCAAAAGCGAAAAACCCGTTTATGGCCTGTTTATTGCGAAAAAACTAGACCCCAATACTGTAAATGCCTTTTTTAAAGCACGTTACTGGCGAGACTGGACCACGTCAGTTGCAACTCCTATTGTGGCTTTAGAAATTGAGCATATCATTGCGTTAATACATTGTATGAAATTACATCATGTCACAATTGCAGATATACGCTCTTTATTTGACGCTCTCCTAAAATTGCAGGAGACATATGAAAACGGGCCAGATTGGTACAAGGCATATATCAAAGTATATCAGAATTGGCTCAACGTCCATCGCATATAACCGTAACCCTCAGCGTCCGGGGCGCGAGGGACGCGACATCCACGAGGGACGCGAAAAGCTGGGCATCGCGCGTCTTTGCTCTTGCGGTGGCTCCGGCACGTTCGCATGTGCCATCTGCCAGGTTGAAGAGAAGAAAAGCAGCCAGCCCCAGAGCAGCAATGGTAGCCCCAACGTGACAAGTCCCTGACCCAGCCCAGGAGCTGCCCCCAGTAAACCATACATACTGATAAATGCACCCACTTCCAACATAAGCATCAATGTCAGCGTGCGTGCATGCGCAAAAGACAGGGTCAATGCCAACGCGGGTAACAGATACCAGGGCCAATAGATGGGCATGAGTGCAACACCACACAGCAGCAACCAGCTAGAGAAGAGTAAGACCAGCCCAAGCGTATCTGCCAACCAGAGGCCCAGCAGGATCAGCAGGCCCTCAATCACTAACGCAAAGGCCGCCCAGTGATGCGGTGCAAGCACCCAAAGCAAGGTAGGCGGCAGCGTCACGGGCAAGTGCAGCAGTGCAGCATCTAGCGAATTCAATGCCACATCGGGCAAAAATACCTGTTTATATGCACTCCATATGCCTGCTAGCGCGTCAGATTGCCAGTATGGCGCATACGCCAGTGCCACAATCAACACCGTGACACAAATCATACCTAGCCACCATAGAAAACGCCGTCCGAGATAAAGAATACGCGACTCACGCAACAGCATGCGAAAAACAATTGGCAGCAACAGGGCATAGAAAGGATTGACCAACACAACCAGCAACGCGCAGACCCACCCAAGCGTCGGTGACTCACGTTGTAAAAAGAAGATCGCCAGCAAGAGGCCAAAAACAATTACAGCTTCTTGCTGCATCAAGCCAATGCTAAACAGCAATACCAGCGGATTCCAGGCATAGAGCAACGTACCGATGGCGCGCATCCTCGGCCTGAAGCGTTTCAAAATCAGCCAGAGCAGGATGCTACTGGCCGCATGTGCGCACAGACCCAATAGGCGAAAACCTATGACCATGCTAACAAGACTTTTGCCGGCCAGCAGCGTTACCAGGATACAGAGGTCTAGCCAGATAGGACCATAAGGAGCAGTGTTGGGATGGAAAACACCGAGGAGCGGTTGCAGCAGATCATGGGAAAGAGCGGCAATATTGCTACCGACATAGGGATTGGCATGATAGACCACGATAACGCGCCCATAAAACCCGTAGAGCGACAGATTTTGCGAGAGTTGGTTGACGCTGCTCGGCAGGAGCAATAGCGTCAAACTGAATAGCAGGGTAAACAGCAGCATTGTCCAGAACAGCGTCAGTTCGCCTAACAACGAAAGTCGTTCCATCACCACACGTCGACAGGCAAGAGCGGCCAGGACCATACAGCCGGCCGCGAACAGGAGTTCACCGATCGCTAGATTCAGATTGCCTGTCGTAGTCAGTGGACTCAGCCAGGGGGTTCCACTGAGGACTTGCACAAGGGCCGGCAAGCGATGTGTCCAATAGAGCATTGGCAGCCCGGGCCAAAAAGCGGAGAGAGCGGTCAGCAGTGGGTCTGTAGAGCGGGCTAGATTTGCCAAGATGGGATAGAGAGACAGCAAAGCAACCTCTAGCAGCAGACCGCAGAGCAGGCAGAACAGGACAGCACGTCCTAAACGCGCCTTCTGTTTGCCCTTTGTTACTGTTGCTTGGAGGGTAAAGTTGCCGCGTGAGCGTTGTGCAGCGGCAGGTACGGTCGGCAAAGTGACACCTGGGAGAGCCGGTTGCGTTCGTTGGCTACGAGTTGTATCAGGACGCTGCATAGTGACTCCGTTACGCTATCGCCAATAGTGGCAAAAGTGCGTAGAAATTTCTATTGCCCTAGTATGGAGTATATCTTGATGGCTGTCAATAAAGGACGATGACCCAAAAGTATCAGTCATACGAAAAAACGCATCAGACTTTCCGCTTTGCCGTTTTTCACAAGTATAGAAAGAATAGGTACACAGAAGGAGTACCTGTACCTCGGCTCTATTGTCAGACAGAACGAACAATGTTATAATAGCGTGGTATTTGATGCCTCACTCTGCCTGTTAGCAACAAATAGAGGTCTCTTTCCTTAAGAAGAGAGCGAACAGCGAAGAGACATCAAACCCCACGACATCGTGGGACAAAAAGCTGAGGCCGCGCATATGAGGCGGTCCTGTAACGCATCACAGCTACAAAAGAAGCTATTGATGCTCCACCTGCTCTGGCAGTGCCTGATTGTCATGCAAGTCCATGGCAAGTTAGGGGATACATTGACCAGATGCATGCCCAGAGGAAGGAGGTAGCTTCGTGAAGCGAGATTATGAACTTGGTTTCATTCTCAATCCCGAAGTGAGTGAAGACGAGACACGTGCAATTCTTGACCGTGTTTCGCAGGTTGTCGCCAATTATGGCGGTCAAGTTGTGCGCGTGAACCCATGGGGGCGTCGCCGTCTGGCCTACCCCATTGAGCGTCACCGCGATGGCAACTACATTTTCGTTGATATGATCTTGACCCCTGAGACTGTAGCCGAACTCGAACGCACCATGATGGTTTCGGAAATCGTTCTCCGTCATATGGTCAAGAGACGCGACCCGAAGGCTGTGCAGAAAGAGCGTGAAGAGCGCGAGGCGCGTGCCGCCGCTGCCGCTGCTGCTGCCAGCGCACCCGCTTCGGAGGTGGCAGAAGTTCCTGTCGCCGAGCCTGAAGCAAGTGAGATACCAGTCGCCGAACTTTCAGAAGTGGACCCGGCAGATGTGCCACCCGCCATTGAAGAAGAGCCTATCGAAGTCTGATATTGTGTTCGTTTGAGGGATGATCGTCCACTCTCCGTATGAGCCGGGGTTAATTTACTACACCGAAAGGATGCTTGCACAATGAACACAGTAATACTTATCGGGAATTTAGGCAAAGACCCCGACATGAGTTACACATCTAGTGGGATAGCTGTAACAAAGTTTTCACTCGCTGTGACGCGTAGCGAAAAAGCGCAGAGCGGTGAATGGCAGAAAGAAACAGACTGGTATAGTATAACTGCCTGGGGACGTGATGCTGAGACATGCAACAATTACCTGAAAAAAGGGAGCAAAGTGTATGTTGAAGGCAGTCTGTCACAGCGCAAATACAAGGATCGCAATGGCGTTGAACGTCTATCAATAGACGTAAAGCTCTCTCGTATGGAAAATCTGACGCCACGCGACACACAGTCCGCACCTTCTACTAGTTTTGTTGGCGGCCACGCGGATGAGAGTGACCTGGGAGACCTGGACGACCACCCCTTCTAGAGATCGAAGGAGTATTGATTCGTGCAGAAACGCACAGAAGGCGCCCCACGTCGTGAGAGACGCGAGGGCGGACGCGGCGAGCGCGGCTCGCGCCGCAAAATTTGTCAGTTTTGCCACGATAACGTGCGCGAAATTGACTACAAAGAGGCCGGACGTTTTATGAAACGCTACATCTCTGATCGTGGCAAGATCGAACCCCGCCGCAAGACGGGCACGTGTGCCAAACATCAGCGTAATTTGAGTATCGCGCTCAAACAAGCGCGCTTTATGGCTCTGCTCCCCTATACTGCGGAGCATATTCGCGGTATGTAGCCGTAGCACACCGGGCCGCAAGAGCAGGAGACCGCTATGCACACAGGCAAGATGAATACGTAAACATCTCCCAATGCACAACGTATTCATCCTTGCTGTGTTTGTTGTATCTACTTCAGAAGGGAATTTCTGCACGCCATGAACAGTCAGACAGCGCGTTCACCGCGTCGGCCTGAGACCCAGCGCACAACGCGCGCTGCCAAAACAAAGGCCAAGCGATATAATCGGCAAACCGCACATGTTGAGGCACGTCGTGATGGCAAACCTCTTATTTTCGGTTGGGGAAGCCACCTCTCGCGCAATGCAAAAACGCAACTTCAGCGTCGTGCAGTTTGGGCCACCACGATTCTGACCGCCCTTATCATCGTCGCTGTGGTCATTGGCTTCTGGGTCAACCTCAATATCATCACGCCAGGCCTCCCCATCACCAGTGTCAATGGACAACAGATCACTCAATCCGATTACCGTAAACTCGTCGCACTCAATGCTCAAATTGAAGATAACAAAATCTATGGCTCTCATGGCCTAATTGTCCAACGCGACTCTCTACAAAAGCAGGTTACAGTACAACAGACCACTATTGATACACAAACCAAACTCATTGATACGCTCAATAAACAGCTGCTAGCTCTCCCTGCCGCTCAAACTGCTCAGCACACCAACTTAGAAGTACAGATCACTGATGCGAAAAATACGCTCAGCACAGCCCAGACGCTACACGACACGCTCAATGCACAATATCAACAATTGCTACAAACAACCATTCCTAACGAGCAACAACTCTATAATCAATCCCAAGTTGGCAACGATAGCGTCGATTGGCTCCAAGATGATACCTTTATTCGCAACTGGCTCACGACACAAAACAATGCCGTGCAGGCACAAATTCAGCCAACCGCAAGCGCTCTCAATCAGGCCGTTGCCTCATTCAAGACCAGCTTGCCTGCCGCTACCAGCTATAGCGCATTTTTGAGTAGCGACAATGTCAGCGATGCCGATGTTCACGCTATGATGACATTGATCTTACGCCGCCAAAATATGCAGAGCTATCTCTCAACGCAAATCACTTCGCCCGCCTATCAGGTCCTGGCACGAGCTATGACGATTGATACACTGAGCAAGGCACAAGGCATTCTCAAACAACTGAAAAGTGGTGGCGATTTCGCCGCTCTTGCCAAGAAAAATTCTGTCGATACCAGCACCGCTCCCAATGGCGGCTACCTCGGCTGGCTGGCTCGTGGCCAATATGCCCAGAACTATGCCGCCAATACCAGTGCCAGCATCGACAACTGGATTTTTGATCCGAAGCGCAGCATCAATGAGATCAGCTCAATTCTGAGCGAAAACGGCACGTTCCACATCATCCAGATACTCAGCATCGACCCCTCACGTGTGATTGATGCCACTACGCTTCAATCGCTCAAAACTAATGCATTAACAGCATGGCTTCTTGAGCAGAAGGCGATGCCCGGCGTCATTATAACAGCGATTAACCAGACGATGCTGCTTGACACAGCAAATATGCCCGCTAGCCTGCCTGTTTCGGCTCCTAGTCAGTCCGTTCCAGGCGCATCTAGTGGACTGCCCGGTAGCTCAGCACTACCATAAACCCGGTGCGGAGGGGACGTGCGCTAGCACATTCCCTCCTGCCAATAAAGGACTCTTTACGCTACTCATGACATATACCGCACCACTTACAACACATACAGCTCAACAGACCAATAGCCCACAGCAGGGAATGCAACCCTCCGAGTCTTTAGCGCGCCTGCTGGATACCGCTTCCCTGTATCTCCATGTACCATTTTGTCATACACGTTGTCACTATTGCGATTTCAATACGTATGCAGGTCTCTTACCATTGCGCGCACCTTATGTACGCGCTCTTTTGAACGAGATCGAACTCGCGGGTCAGTCCGTCCTGTATCCTGATGGCTCGCCACGCCGCGCACGCACCATCTTTTTCGGCGGTGGCACACCTAGCCTGCTCACGGTTCCACAGATCACACGCCTGCTCACTGCTTGTTACCGCTCTTTTGCCATCGATGCTGATGCCGAGATTACACTGGAAGCCAACCCAGGCACACTCGACCAACAACAACTCGTGGGTATTCACGCTGCCGGCATCAATCGCCTCAGCATGGGAGCGCAGAGCTTCGATGCCTACCTGCTCAAAACGCTAGGACGCATTCACACACCCGACGAGATTGAGCAGGCTGTCCACTTCGCTCGTGCTGCCGGTTTCACCTCAATCAACCTGGATTTCATGTTTGGCTTGCCAGAACAGACCATGCAGCATTGGCAAGAAACACTGGCACAGGCTCTCATCTTACGTCCCGAACATCTCTCACTCTACTCGCTAATTATCGAAGAAGGCACGCTTTTCCATTCCTGGACAGAAGAGGGGCGCATCACGCCTGCCGATGAAGACCTATGCGCAGATATGTATGAGTATGCTGATGCCTTGCTGCAAGCAGAGGGCTATATCAACTACGAGATTTCAAACTGGGCTTTGCCAGGACACCAGAGCCGCCATAATCTAACGTACTGGCAGAATCTTCCCTATATCGGTATGGGAGCAGGGGCCTATTCCAGCTTTCAGGGTAGACGCTACTCTAATGAGCGCAGTCCGCAGGAATATATACGCATCTTAAAAACACACCGTTTACCTGAAGTCGAGAGCGAAACCATTGAGCAGGCACAGGCAATGGCAGAAACCGCCTTTCTTGCTCTGCGTACTGCGCTTGGCTTGCATCTGCCCACTTTTGAAGAACGGTTTGGACAACCATTCAGCACATTTGTCGGAGATCGCCTGCATCTAGTCGAAGAGGCGGGCCTACTCGAACAGGCCGATGGCTGGCTCCGTTTGAGCAAGCGTGGACGCCTACTTGGAAACGCGGTTTTTTTGCGCCTTTTACCAAACTAACTGATGGCGTTGAAAGCGCGCTCAACGATGCGGCCTCTAGCTCCTTAACGATCAGAAATGTCTACTGCTATGCAGGTATCTGACCGAGCCGATGCGTCTAGTTGCGCTCAGGGCGCGAAAAAAAGGAAACGCACGTGGAAACAGCCATTCATACCTGGGAAGTGTATCCGCAACTCTCGAAAGATGCATTCCATGCCGCTGAAATGCTCGGCATAAGTGCATTACAAGCACAGCTACTTGCCAATCGTGGCATCAGTACACCAGAACAGATGCGAATCTTTCTCAATGCTGATTATGCAAGTCTACACGACCCCCTGACGCTGATCGAAATGCCTCAGGCCGTTGAACGTATCCGTTACGCCCTCGATCACGACGAACACATCACTGTCTACGGCGATTTTGATGCCGATGGTGTGACCTCTTCAGCGTTGCTCTATCGCGCACTACGCACACTCAAGCCACCTGATGCTCCACTTGACTATCACATTCCCAACCGTCAACGCGATGGCTGCGGCCTGAACGAGGGCGCACTACACATGCTCCATGCTCGCGGGACACGTCTGATCGTGACTACTGATTGTGCTAGCTCGGATGTTGCACAGGTCGAGTTGGCACGCACGCTGGGTATCGATGTCATTATCACCGACCATCACCATCCACCGACTCCATTGCCACACGCTTATGCCATGGTCAAC
>DAICZM010000206.1:3367-8203 GCA_027311145.1 Ktedonobacterales bacterium | reverse complement strand
TTATCGGGCGTGAAGAGGGTGTAGGTGAAGTCTATGTCATGTCAGCAGAGGGTGGCCCGGCCCGCCGTTTGACCTTTGAAGCCGATTTAAGCACCGTACTTGGCTGGTCGCCCGCTGGCGATAGCATCCTCTTCGCCAGCAGCACACAGCAATTTACCAGCTATCGCACGATGATCTATACAATCAGCCCTGATGGCGGTTTGCCCAGCCAATTACCCATCGGCGTTGCCAACGCTATTTCGTATGGGCCGCATGGCGAGGTTGTCCTGGGACGTAATATTGACGAGCCATCGTACTGGAAACGCTATCGTGGCGGGCGTGTGGGCCACCTTTGGTGCGATACCAGCGGCAGTGGCAATTTCCGCCGTCTACTTGACATAAATGGCAACATCGCAGCCCCCTGCTGGGTGGGTGAACGCATCTATTTCCTCTCAGATCACGAAGGCATTGGCAACATCTATTCCTGCACGCCAACAGGTGGCGATCTGCGCCGCCATAGCGATCAACATGATTTTTATGCACGCCATCTTGCAACTGATGGGCAACGTCTGGTCTTTCAGGCTGGAGCTGATCTGTTCGTCTTTGACCCGACAAACGAACAGATACAGCGTCTAAATATCTTCCTCCCAAGTCAGCGTACACAGCGCAACCGTAAGTTTATTCCTGCTGACTTCTACCTCGATACGCTTTCCCTCCATCCACAAGGACATGCTATCGCCTTTACGACACGCGGCAAGGCCTTCACGATGAGCAATTGGGAAGGAGCTGTCATTCAACATGGCGAGCCAGATGGTGTGCGTTATCGCTTCCTGGAATGGCTCAACGATGGGAAACGGCTCGTCGCCGTCTGCGATAAGCCGGGACGAGAAGCACTGGTGATCTTCAATCCTGACCTGGAAGAAGAACCCAAACTGCTCAACATGGAGATTGGGCGCATCACTGAACTCAGTGTCTCACCAAGCCATGATGTCGTCGCCCTCGCCAATCACCGCCATGACCTCATGCTCATCAATCTCGAATTGGCGCGTTGGACAATTCTCGATCATAGCGACTATAGCCGGATCAGTGACATCACCTGGTCCCCCGATGGGGCATGGTTGGCCTATAGCTTCGCCATCAGCAACCAACGCAGCGCAATCAAACTCGCCAGCATGGAGAATGGGAAAACACACACTGTCACTGATCCCCTCCTTGTTGATTTCAGCCCATCCTTCGACCCCGAAGGTCGTTATCTCTACTTTTTGGGCAAACGGGTCTTTAATCCCGTGCATGACCAACTTCAGTTCGACTACAGCTTCCCACGTGGAACCTTACCCTACGCCATTCCTCTGCGCAAAGATATTCGCTCGCCTTTCATTTCAGAGGCACGCCTTCAGCTCGAAGCAGAAGAGGCCCTCCTGCAAAGCCAGAAACACACGACGAGCGGCGAGGATGCACCAGCGGCACTGACGCCAGAGGCCAACACCACAAAAAGCGAGGGTAAAGAAAAAGACGAAAGCAAAAGCGTTCAGATTGACCTCGATGGCATTACGCGACGAGTCATCGCTTTTCCAGTGCGCGAGGGTATGTATTATGCTGTTCAGGGCATCAAAGGCAAGGCACTTCTGCTTAGTGCCACAAACGATGGCAAATTGCGCTTGCCCTTAGACCCCACAGGGCCAAAATGCGTTATTGAATGCTATGATTTTGAAGCGCAACGTCTGGACAAACAGATAGATAGCGTCAGCGATCATGACTTCACCCTCTCCCGTGATGGACGCATGCTTGCATATTCTTCGCGTTTCCGTATGCGCGTGGTCAAAGCAGGCGAGAAACCCCCACGCTCAGAAAATGGCGAGCATACCGGCCGTGAAACAGGATGGCTCGATTTCAACCGCGTCAAAGTTTCTATTGAGCCTATCGCAGAATGGCAACAGATGTTTCATGAAGCATGGCGGCTTCAGCGCGAGCAGTTCTGGACTGAAGATATGTCGGGCGTCGATTGGGACGCCATTTACACACAATATGCCCCACTTGTCGAGCGCGTTGGCTCTCGCTCTGAACTTTCAGACCTCATCAAAGAGCTACAAGGTGAGTTGGGAACCTCACACGCGAACGAGCGAGGCGGCGAACATCGGCGTGGGCACAACTATCGCCAGGGCTACCTGGGCGTCGATTGGAGTTATGACGCCGAGCAACACCTCTATCGCATCGCGCATATTGTACAGGGCGATCCTTGGGACAGAGACGCCACCTCACCACTGACACTCCCTGGCTTACAAGTCAGTGAAGGAGATGCCGTGCTTGCCATTAACGGACAACGTGTGAATCCACAACGCACGCCCCAAATGCTCCTGGTCAATCAGGCAGATCGCGATGTGCAGTTAACTATAGCGAGCGCAGCAACAGGCGAACGCCGTCTGATAACCGTCACAGCTCTCTCTGACGAGTCAGACGCCCGCTATCGTCAATGGGTGGAGAACAATCGCCGCATCGTCACCGAGCGTTCTCAGGGCCGTATCGGCTATATCCATATCCCTGATATGAATGCCCTCGGTTTTGCCGAATTTCACCGCAGCTACCTTGCCATCTATGATTTGCCCGCACTGATTATCGATGTGCGCTGGAATCGCGGCGGCAATGTCTCCGAGTTGCTACTAGAAAAACTGGCACGTCGCCGTCTCGGCTATGCCTTCTCGCGTTGGGGCAAGCCCGCACCCTATCCCGAAGAATCGCCTCGCGGCCCTATTGTCGCATTGGCAAATGAATACACCAGCTCTAACGGCGACATTTTTAGCCATACCTTCAAACTGATGGGACTGGGACCGCTGATTGGCATGCGCACCTGGGGCGGCGTCATCGGCATCGCTCCACGTCATCACCTCGTAGATGATACCGAGACCACACAACCTGAATTTGCTAACTGGTTCAAAGATGTTGGTTGGAATGTCGAAAACTATGGCACTCAACCCGATATTGAAGTTGATATCGCTCCACAGGATTATGTGTCTGGGATCGATCCACAGCTTGAACGCGCCATTGAGCAGGCACAACACCTGATCGAGGAGTATCCCGTGCTAGAACCCAATCCGGGCGAGCGTCCACTGCGGATGCGTCCCTTGATCCACTAAAAGGTTGCTAACATGCGCGTCTGGATATTTTACCGCTCCCAGACACGCTTTCCCTGTACCCACGTCTGCACAATCACCTGGGCCGATGCACCAAAAAATAATACATCCAGCAGATCTTGTGCTGTCCAGCCACGCAAGGCTGCATGCGTCAGGTCAAGCGCAACGAAATCAGCCCTCATGCCCACCGCAATCTGCCCCGTAGTCGGCAAACCTAAGGCTTGTGCCCCCTGCTGTGTTCCATATGACAGCAGCAATGGCCCCGGTGCTGCCGTTTCATCCGCAACCAAAACACGTCGCCGCTGGTAGCGCATCCGCGCCGAGTATTCGGCCCAACGCAATTCTTCAACCGGGTCCAGGCGTGTATTGCTATCTGAACCAATCGTCAAAGGGATTGCCGCAGCCAGCAGATCGGCATAGGGAGCGATGCCATCACCCAGATCGCCCTCTGTCGTGGGACAGACACAAACGCGACTCTGCCCTCGTGCCAGCAAAGAGATCTCGTTCATCTCAGCATGCGTGGCATGCACCACCGTCGTCAAATGGCACAATGCATCAAAACGCGCAAGAAGTTCTATTGGCCGACAGCCATACGCTGTCAGACATTGCTCAATCTCACTGACCTGCTCATCGGCATGCACGTGCAATGGCAGCTGATGCTCACGGCTATATTCAGCAATCCGACGAAACCACAACTCCGGTACAGCACGCACTGAATGCGGAGCAAGTCCCACGGCTACACCTGTGGTACGCAAGGCATCGACCCGTTCCAAATAGGCATCGACGGAAGCGTCACAAAAACGTTTTTGCTCCACCGAGGGTGGTTGAGCAAAACCACTCTGGGCATAGGCCGCCATCAACAACACAACACGTATACCAACATCCTGAGCCGCCGCGAGAAGAGCCGCCGCCATGGCGTTTGGCGCACGATAAGGCTGCCCATTGGCTTGATGATGGACATAATGAAACTCGCCTACGGTGGTATAGCCAGCCGCTAGCATCTCACGATACGTATGCAAAGCCATCTCATACAGGATTTCGGGGGTGAGACGCTGTGCCTCAGCATACATAGCTCGCCGCCACGTCCAGAAGGTATCCTGACGGGAGAGAGGACGATGCGTATGGCCACGCAATGCACGCTGAAAGACGTGGCTATGCACATTGACAAAACCCGGTAACAACGCCATATTTGGTAGCACTTCGCCCTCGCTTGCAGCGTGTGAAACAGTAGGAGTGATAGCTGCGATAAAACCTTGCTCATCTATAGCAACAGTAAGATCACTCCGCAAGCCCTCTGGCGTGTAGACATACGTTGGCATAAGATAGCGCATATGCACTGCTTTCTATACACAGATAAGGTGTTCAGGAGAGCGCGCCGTAATCACCGATAAGATGAAACGCGCCCCAAAAATAGGGATGTACACGATAGGGATGCACGGACGTGCGCGCACGCGCAATAAAAGCCCGTTGCGCACTGGCTAATGCTGCCGCTTTTGTTTGCTGGGCCAACAAGGCCTGATAAAACATGCGCATAAGTTCGGCACTACTGGCATCGTCAACCTTCCAAAGAGTCGGCAATAGTGAGGCAGCCCCCGCATAGAAGAAACCACGCCCCAGGCCAATCACTTCATCTACACCACGCACGACGCCACGCCCTGTTTCACACGCGCTCAATGTCACCAGCGAGCAGGAAGCCAGATTCAAGTTAAAAACCTCAATGGCATTCAAC
>DAICZM010000206.1:0-3357 GCA_027311145.1 Ktedonobacterales bacterium | reverse complement strand
AAATTAGGGGCATCTAAACGAAACAGACCATGCGCGGCAATATGCACGATTGGACTCTGCGCCCCACGCTCCCACAGGAGCGCGGTGGTTGCCGCCTCGTCAAGCACAGGAGTGGTTCCCAACTGTTGCGCAACCGCCTGTGCCTCTTGCACTGCAAAGGCTAGGCGTCCGCCATCTGAAAGCCCCAGTACGAGCGCGTTTGTGAATGGCGTCCCTTTTGCCATCACGCGTTGCCCACGCTGACGACAAACATCCAGGATGGATGCGCTAGGCAGATAGGAAATAGTAAAGCGTTCAATGATAAATTGCACGCCATCAAAAAGGCAGTGAAAGGGTAAATAGTGCAGCATGCCGTAGGGCACAATGATGAGATGTTCATAGTTGGGCAAACTCTGTGCAACCGGTCGTAACAACAGTTCATACAAGCGTTGCAAAAGGCCAAGACTATTCTCCTGCAGGCCTACATTGAAACCCGCATGAACGCTTGCACGGTCGGCTAAACCGGCTGCTTGCGAGGCCAGATCGAGGTTGGCGCGCCAGAGTGACATCAGACGCTCCAGGCGAGGGACGCCCCCCACCACCGTATGCACTTCAACGCCAGAGAGCGTCAATTGGAAAATATGGATGTCCTGCTCGGTCAGATAGTATTCGAGCATCAAGGTCTTGCTCTCTAGCGTGGGCCGCAGCGCGCTGCCAATTGGGTTAGCCCGCTGCACACGCTGACGCGCTACCAGATCACCAACCGAGCGCAATTGAATTTGTTCCAGCAAGCGTTCGATTTGCCGCTCTCGACTCTGCATCTCCTGACGCGCCTGCCCGGGGGCCGTCGTCCGTAGACGCATAATCGCTGTATCGCTCAGGTTCACTTCTTGCTCTGTTTCATACACAATCGAGCTAAACCAGGCCAGTTCTTCACGGAGACGCGAGAAATCTTCAAGAATCGCCTCACCAGCTTTATCGCCGGCCCGCAGCCGAATATCAATGTTGTTACGCAAATAATCGCCTAAGACACGTGATTTCGCCTTCTCGACATAGGCAAGAGCCTGCTCAGTTTGCGTCCGCTTGAGTGCTAGCGTAATAGCCCGCTGATAAATACCACCCTTATCTTCGAGAAAACTAGTGCGCTCATCCAGCACAAGACGGCTCTGCACCTCATCAATACCGTGAATGGCACGCTCATAGTAGCGTGCAGCACCATCGAAGTCAGCACGCCGCTCCGCTAGTTGCCCTAGAAAGTCCTCGCAGTAGTATTTTAGATCAAGCAACTCCTGACCACGTGCGATATCAAGGGCGTCGTTACAGAGATTCTGCGCCGTGACACTGTCGCCCATCACATCAGCAAGACGGGCTTGCAAGAGCATAGTACGTGCCAGTTGCGGCAAGTCTTCCTGTGTCGCAAACATATCAGCCACATGGCGTGCCTCACGCTGGCTGGCATCCAACTGTTTATCCGCGAAATATAATTCGGCGCGACGCAGACGTGCCAAAGCAGCCAAACGGACGATGCCAAGCTCTTCGAGCAGGTCACTCGCCTCTTGTAGCATCTCTTCGGCCTCGTGAAAATCGCCCTCCCGTGTTGCCGCCACCGCCTGATGCATCAGCGAGCGCGCAAGGTTATGGCGTTGCCCAGACATAATGCGAAAATAGTTGACAGTGTTACCAGCCAGATCATAAGCTTCTTGCACGCGGTTCAGACGGATCAGACAAAGGCACACTTGCTGTGCCACTTCAGCAGCTTCGGAGTCGAGATGATGCTTAAGGAAGAGGGTGCGGCTCTGGCTAAAGAGGAGGAGCGCATAGCTATAATGGCCAAGTGCGGCATAACAATCTGCAATATTGAGGTCTTCACGAGCAACTGATATTTCCTCACTCTCACCTTGTGCGACAAAGGTTAAGCGGGCCTGCTCATGCAAGTCAATCGCCTCACGGAAGCGTCCCTGCGCCGCCAGGGTGAGGGCTTTATTGCCTCTAGCACGCGCAATATAGAGTTCTACTCTCTCGCCATGCCGTAGATACGTCTCGATGGCGCGGTCAAAGAGGCGCAATGCCTGGTCATAGTGACCGAGATCATAATTGATAATCGCGGCATTGGCATCAATCTGCCCGGCGCGCAATAGTTTACGATGGCGCATAAAAATCGTGCGGGCCGCTTCGGCATCGTGCAAGGCTTCAGTGGTGCGATTTAAGCGTAAACAAGCACTGACACGCCCAATACGTGTGCGTGCCCAACTAACTTCATCTTTAAGAGCTAAAAACTCTTCGCCCGCTGCATCCAGGAATGGCAAGGCTTCCTGATCGCGGTCCATGCGCCGCAATGCATCACCTCGTGCCATGAGACCCAGTGCATGATAGTATCTATTCTCCGTCAACTCGGCAACAAAAAGCAGGTGACCAGCCAGTTTGAATGACTGTGCTACATCACTTACCCAGCTATGGTCTGCGGCTTTCTTGAGGTAGTAGACGAGATAGTCACACTCGTTCTGCGCACGCGGCACATCGCTCCCCCTAAGGCGTGGAAGCGTGGCCTGGAGCAGGCGTTTCCCCTGCTCCTCATCCAGCGTTTGAAGCGCGACAACCAATTCTTGGGGCGTCATAGGGACTTTTTCTTTGCGTGAATAACGAGCAATTTATTCCTGAGGAGTCACAGGAAGCAGCTCAATCACAACAGTACCTTCAGGAAATTGTAATGCTAATGTATAGGTAGCAGGCTCAACAGTCGGAAAAACGAAGTTTCCCAAATCATCGATGGTTTGCAAGTAAACCTCCTGTGTCGTAGAGGAAAGCTGCACCGGTGTCCCCTGAAACGCCTCGAGACTCGTGCCTTCACGTGTCACAAGGCCAATCAACTGCAAAGCATCGCGGCGATGTGGTCCATTGGCAAGTTGTAACGAGATTTGCATATTTTCAGCAGCATATTTGCGCGGCCAAGACGGAAGCTGCACCTCTTGTCCACGCTCAAACACAAAACGTGGCGACGGCGGGATGAGCGTCGCAATAATGCGCCGCACCCCGGCCTGCGATTGGTCAAGTAACTGATCGAGCGCGCGTTTCGCTTCCTGCACAGGACGATGATGATTCGCAACAGGACGAACCGCAATACGGACGGGCGGCAATGCAACAGGCTCAGCCAACATCGGGTCATTCGCAAGAAACTGATTAAGCGCAGTAAACTCAGCTGTACACAATACGCACATGTTAAGATGCTGCTTCACTTCCGCCCCTTGCTCCCTGCCCAACAAGCCTAATTGATATTCGCCCAAGACCTGATTCGGCGGGCAATCCCATCTATACAGTTTTTTGCCTAGCGTTTGCTCCATGCCTTGATAAGCGGCTAAGCGAGACGAGCAGTACTGGCAG